>NZ_BAAAWH010000007.1 GCF_039534975.1 Microbacterium terregens | reverse complement strand
TATGCGGACGCCCGTCACGGCGCTGCTGCCCGTAGGTGGCCAGCAGCGCCTGCGCCTCGATCGGGTCACCCAGCCGCGTGCCCGTCCCGTGCGCCTCCACCGCGTCCACATCCGCGTACGACAGCCCCGCGTCGGCCAGCGCCTCCCGGATCACCCGCTCCTGCGACGGACCGTTCGGCGCGTCAGACCGTTCGAGGCACCGTCCTGGTTTCACCGCCGAACCCCGCACCCACCGCCAGCACCCGGTGCCCCAGACGCCGCGCGTCCGACAACCGCTCCAGCAGCACCAGACCCGCACCCTCCCCCCACACCGTGCCGTCGGCCCGGCAGCGAACGACTTGCACCGCCCCGACGGCGACAGCGCCCGCTGCCGCGAGAAACTCCACGAACGAGGTCGGCGTGGCCATCACCGTCACCGCCCCGGCCAGCGCCAGATCGCACTCACCCCGGCGCAGCCGCCGTCGCCGCCAGGTGGATCCCCACCAGCGACGACGAACACGCCGTGTCCACCGCCACCGCGGGACCCTCGAACCCGAACGTGTACGAGACCCGGCCCACGGCGATGCTGCTGGAGGCACCCCCCGCGACGTAGCCCTGGACGTCGACGGGGACGTCGTCCAGGATGCTCGCGGCGAACCCCTGGTACATCAGCCCGGCGAAGACTCCGGTGCGGCTGCCGCGCAACGCGGCCGGCACCAGCCCCGCGCTCTCCATCGCCTCCCACGCCGTCTCCAGCAGCAGCCGCTGCTGCGGGTCCGCCGCCAGCGCCTCCCGCGGCGACATCCCGAAGAAGAACTCGGGTTCGAAATCGGCGGCGTCCTCCAGGAATCCGCCCTCACGCACGTAGGACTTGCCCGCCCGGTCCGGGTCCGGGTCGTAGACGTCCTCGTCCCATCCCGGTCGTCCGGGAAGGGGGAGACCGCGTCCACCCCGCGGTCCAGCAGCTCCCACAGTTCCTGCGGGCCGTTCACCCCGCCCGGGAACCGGCACGCCATCCCCACGACCGCGATCGGCTCGCACGCCCGGTCCTCCACCTCACGCAACCGCCGCCGGGCGTCCCGCGCATCCGCGACCGCGCGCTTGAGGTACTCCCGCAGTTCCTTCTCATCAGCCATCTGAATCCAACCGCTCCAAAGTCGTACGTACGGTGGGGTGGTCGAAGATCGGCATGCCGGGCCGCCGGAGCCCCGCACGCGGCGTTCGGCTGGTCGCGCGGACAGGCCGCGGTTCCTCCTGTCGTGGTGCGCCCCCCGGCACTTTTCCGCCCCCGCGACGCACTGCCCGCGTTTCCCCCATTGCCCATGTCCCCCACCAGGACGAATGCCATGGAATTCAGCGGACCCATATGCGCGTGAAGCCTAGACCGGGGCCAGTCACAGCCCGGTAATCGCTGTCTTTCGACGGGCCGGAGAGCGGGCCGTTACCGTGGGGTTCCCGCCTTCGCACCACGGGATCGCAGGCCGGGGGCGCCACTTGAGGGCCGATCCGGGACAGGTGAGCCGCCGATTGACGGCAGATGTGCACCCCCTGATTAATATGCATTTTCATTCGGCGAATTAACGCCGCACAACACAGGGGGTATTTCGGATCATGGATCTGCGACATACGGAGAATTCCGCGCCGAGTGCGGAGCGGTGGCCGACGCGGGGTGCGGGCTTTCCCGCGCCGCCGGGGGCAGCGCCGCGCTCGTGGCCGGAAGGAGTCGGAAGTGCTGTGAGCCGCCCCGTCCGGCGCGGCCAACCCCCTGTGTCACTCTCCCGGAAGGTGTGCGAGACCGACGTGGAAATTCTCCGTACTGGGACCCCTGCGCATGATCGAGCGCGGCGAGTCCTACACGCCGACGGCTCCGAAGCAGCGGCAACTGCTCACCCTGCTGCTCCTCAACGCGAACCAGGTCGTGTCCACCGACACGTGTATCGAAGAGCTGTGGGAGAACTCCCCTCCCAACAGCGCACTGTCCACCCTCCAGTCGTACATCCTCCAGCTGCGGCGCAGCCTGCGGCGGGTGCCGCGGATCGGCAGCCTCCAGGCCGCCCGCGACATCCTGCAGACCCGCGACGGCGGCTACCTGCTGACCGTGCACAGCGACGAACTCGACACCAACCGGTTCTGGTCCCTGGTGCGCGAGGGCCGCTCGGCGCTCCACCACGACGACGTGCGGGCTTCGGCCTGTCTCTCCGAGGCCCTGCGCCTGTGGCAGGGGGGCCGCCCTCTCCGAACGTACAGCGGGGTCCCGTCCTGCGGGCCCATCTCGTGGGTCTGGAGGAGGAACGCACCAGCGTGCAGGAGCAGCGCATCGGCGCGGACCTCCGGCTCGGCCGGCACCAGGAGCTGCTGGGCGAGCTGGCCGGCTCACGGCGAAGTACCCGATGCACGAGGGTCTGCACGCCCAGTTCATGCTCGCGCTGCACCGCACCGGCCGCCGCACCCAGGCGCTGGAGGTGCTGCGGCGGCTGAGCACCGTGCTGCGCGAGGAGCTCGGGCCTCGACCCCTCGCCGCGGGTGCGCCGGCTGCACCAGGCGATCCTGGCGGGCGACCCCGCCATCGACCTGCTGGCGCACACCGACTCCGTGCTGGCCGCCGAACCCGGCGTGCCGAACGGGCGTCCCGCACCGCAGGGCGGCGACCTGGTGACCGCGGGAGCACCCGCCAGGCGGTACGAGCAGCTGGCGCGGCGCTGATCACGGCCCGCTCCCCCGACGGGGGCCGGGGCGGCACACCCCTGTCGGGGGCGGCGCCTCAGCTCTCGCCGCCGCCGTCCGCCGCCCGGGACCGGGACGGCGCGTTGGCCGCGAGGAAGGCGTCGACGACGGCGTGCACGTACTCCTCGCCGAAGGTGGCGCTCGCCAGCAGCCGGCGGAACATCAGCGGGGCCCGCGAGCTGGTCGATGGCCAGCTCGGTGTCCAGGTCGCCGGGCAGTTCGCCGCTCTCCTTCGCGCGCTCCACGATCGCGCGGAACCCTCCGGAGCCCGCCTGGTACAGCGACTCCTTGAGCCTGGCGAAGGTGGGGTCCACGCCGGCGCGCTCGACGACCACCCGCATGCCCCCGTTCCCCCACCGGGTCGTGCAGCAGGGACCGCAGTCCGTGGAGCTGACCGACCAGGTCCTCACGGAGGACACCGGTCCGCGCGGGGCGGGCGCTCGCGATGCGCTGGGCGATGGCCTCGTAGATGAGGGAGGGGGAGTCCGGCCAGTGGCGGTACAGGGTGGTGCGGCCCACCCCGCTGCGGGCCGCGACGGCGACATGGGTGACCGCGGACCACCTGCTCCACGAGCAGTTCCTGGGCCGCCGCGAGGGCTGCGGCCCTGCTCCGGGCCGCCCGCGGGTCGATGCCCGCGCCCCCGCGTCCGCGAAGTGCCTCCTGCGGGGTCGGCCGGCACGGGCATGGGAGCTCCTCGTCGTTCGCTGATCCGTGGTCCGGTACAGAGTGTGCCACTTCCGTCCCGGCCCGGGCGGCGGGCGGGCCGCCCGGGCCGGGACGGGGCGGCGGTCAGGGACGGTACAGGTGCAGGTGGTCGTGGGGCCCAGGCGGCGAAGGACCGGGGCTCCCGGCCGAGGGACGCGGCGCACGTCGGGCGACAGCCGGCCGTGCAGCTCGCTGCCGTGCTCGATCGCCTCCTGCAGCGTCCTGATCACCCGTTCACGGTCTCCTCGGAGAAGTGGCGCAGCATCATCTCCCGCTGCACGGAGAGCGGCAACCGTCTCGAAGCGCAGGTCACGGCCCAGCAGCGACCCGACACGGCGAGCTGCTCACGGGCCGTGAGCGCCTGCGGTCCCGTCAGTCGTACACCTGGCCCCGGTGCCCTTCCCCGGTGAGGCGCCCGCACCGCCACCTCGGCGATGTCACGCGGGTCCACGATCGCCTCCGGTACGTCCGCGAGCGGCCCGCGGGCCACTCCCTCGGGCCTTGATCGACTCGGCCCAGCCGAGGTTCATGCTCATGAAGCCGTTCGGCCTCAGGATCGTCCAGGCGATCCCGGAGTCCCGCAGTGCCTCCTCGGCGACACGGTGCCAGTGGCCCAGCGGGTTGCTCTCCGCGTCCTCGGCCATCTCCACCCCGAGGGTGGACAGCTGCACGATGTGCTCGACGCCCGCCTCGCGCGCGGCGGCCACCAGATGCGCGTTCGTGCGTCGCCTTGTTTCGCGCCGAGCGACATCAGGAAGACCTTCTGCACCCCGTCCAGCGCGCGGGCGCCAGCGTCTCCGGGCGCCCCAGGTCGGCCGCGACCACCTCCAGGTCCGCTCCCCCGTCGAACGCCGCCCGGCCCGGGTCGCGGGTGAGCGCCCGCACCTTGTGCCCGTCGGCGCGCAGCAGCGCCAGCACCTTGCCGCCCACGTTTCCCGTGGCTCCGGTCACCAGAATCATCGTCGTCTCCTCCATCGTCCGAACAGGTGTGGGGTGGCTCGTCGGTACCGAGGGGCCGGCCCGTGAGGGTGGGCGGGGCCGGCCCGGGGGGTGTGGTGCTAGAGGACCGGGCCGGGGCGGTCCAGGACGGTGCGCAGGGCGCTCTCCAGCGCCTTCCGCGCGGCGTCGGCGTCCGCGGCCGGGCCCTTGGAGCGCCAGGCGACGAAGCGGTCGGGCCGCACCAGCACCGCACCCGCCCGGTCACGCCGTAGCTCTTCTCCCACTCGGCACCGGCGAGCCCGGTGCACCGGCAGGGTGATGCCGAGCCGGCCGGCCGCCCCGGCGGCCGCGGCCCGTCCACGCGTCACCGGCGCCCTCCCCGGTGAGCAGCACGAAGGACCTGCCGAACAGGGCGGTGGTGGACGCCGCCGGTGAGCCCTCGGGCAGCACCCACGTAGGGCGCCCGCGATCCGGGCCGGGGCCGGTCGGGGCGGCGGGGTCCCTCCAGCAGCTCCCCGGCGTCGTCGGGCTCGCGGACCACGGCGCCGTTCGCGCAGCGGTAAGCCGAAGGCCTGGACCACGGGCGGGAGCGGATCGGCGAGCGCACCGTCGTCGAGGTAGCCCGCGAGCCGTTCCACGGTGTTGCGCAGCTGCTGCTCCCCGATCATCTCCGAGACCGGACGGCGTTCCGCGTCGTGGCTGTCGAGCATCCGGGGACCGGCCTCCCCCTTGACGACCATCGCCAGCTTCCACGCCAGGTAGAAGCCGTCGGTGATCGCGGTGTTGCCGCCGAGGCCGCCCGGTGCGGGCACCAGCCTGGCCGCGTTCGCCCACCAGGTGGACGCGGCCCTCGGCTGAAAACCGGTCGGCGATCTCACTGACGATGTCGGTGCGCCCCGTCTCGACGACCTTCATCGCCAGGTCGGGCAGGCCCAGCCCCGTACGGGACCAGTTCCACGCACCGCTCCTCGGTGAAGGCGGCGAAGTCCGGCGGATTGCGGGACATGCCGAGCACGTAGCCGTAACGGCCCGGCACGTCCGTGGTGTAGAAGACGCCGGGCACCGGCTGCTGGAGCCAGAAGAGCGCGAACTTACGGCCTTCCGCGACGCCGGGCAGCTGCCGCAGCGGTCCGCTCAGGTCGGCGTCGAAGAAGACCCGGAAGATCTCACCGAGGTTCCCGCGGCCGTGCATGGCGATGCCCAGCTTCCGGCGCACGGCGCTGTGGCGCGCCGTCGGCCCCCACCACGTGGTCGGCGGTCACCGTCCGCTCCGTGCCGGTTGCGCACGTCCCTCAGTACCGCGGTGACGCGTCCGCGGACTGGGTGAGGGAGACCAGCTCGGTGTCGAAGCGGAGCTCGGCGCCGAGTTCCGCGGCCCGGTCGTGCCAGGATCACCTCGGTCCGCTCCTGACCCGCCATCGCCCAGTTTCTCGGGCGAGACGTGCCGCATCGCCATCTCGCCCCTCGGTCATGATCCGCTTGAGGACGGGGGCCGGCGAGGCTGTCGGCCACGACCATGTAGAACTCGCCGGTGCCGGCGTCGGGCCCCGCGGCGGCGATCCGGTCGGCGATGCCGCCGATCCGCAGCGCCTCCATGGTGTGGGGGTACTGTCGCGCGCCTTCATGATGACCGACGTGCCCGGGTGTTTCTCCACCACCAGCGGCCGGACGCCGTGGAGGCCCAGGAACAGCGCGGTGGTGAGGGCCCGCGAGGCCGCCGCCACGATGAGAACGGGTACGTGCTCGTCCGACACGGCCACTCCTTGGTCGCTTGGGTCGTCGGGATCGTCCGGGCCGCCGTCGGAGTACCGGCGGGGCGGGGCGCCCAGTCTGCGACCGGCCGTTGGAGGTCCGGTGGGGTTCCGGTGGGGCGGCGCCCTCCTCCACCGCCGCCCCAACCGGCCGCCAGCGGAGGCGTCGAAGGTGGCAGGGGCGGTCCGCGCGAGCGCCGCCGTCACCCTTCGAGACACAGGAGTCGTCCGTTGGTCGTCTTCGTCAACAAGCTGACACTCACCGGAGCGGCCGAGGGACCTGGAACGCGTCTACGCCCATGTCGCCCGAGTTCATGCGCACCCGTCCCGGCCTCATCCGCTACCAGCTCGTCCGTTCGCAGAACGACCCCTCCGTGTACTTCAACGTCGCGGAGTGGGAGGACCAGGCGTCCTTCGAACAGGCCCTGAAGGAGCCGGAGTTCCGCAACCGCCTGAAGGCGCTGGGCACGGTCATCAAGGGAGAGCCGCACCTGTCGGACCTGGTCGAGTCCGGCGTCGGGGAGGCCTGATCCGGTGTCCGGACCCTTCAAGACCGACAACCCGGTCGACGGTGAGGACGTACGCCCTGATCACGCAGTTCTACGCCCGTCAGATGCAGCTCCTCGACGAGCGGGCGGCCGAGGAATGGGCGGACGGCTTCACCGAGGACGGTGTCTTTCGCGCAGAACGTCAAGCCGGAGCCCTGGACGGGCCGCGCCGTCATCGCCGAGCGGATGCGCGCGGGCATGGACCCGGCTGGCCGGACGCGACGTGCAGCGGCGGCACTGGTCGGCATGGTCGCCGCGGAGCGGCAGGACACCGACACCGTCCTGACCCGCTACTACGCCATGGTCTTCGAGACGCCCCGGGGCGGCCGGGCCACCACCTATCTCAGCACCGTCGGCGAGGACGTCCTGGTCCTCCAGGACGGCCAGTGGCGGGTCAAGCACCGCCTCATCACCCACGACGGCACCTGATCCGGCCGGCATCGAACGAGGGAAAAGAAGGTTGTGAGCATGACCGAGCTGACACGCGAACGGGTGGCCGCGGGTACGCGTCACTGGTGACGGGGACCGCGAGCAGATCCTCCAGTACTGGTCGCCGGACGTCCGCTTCCAGATGCCGGGCAACCACCAGTTCTCCGGGCTGGTTCGTCGGCCTGGACGACTACCTGGCGAAGATGGGCAAGCTGATGGCCGCCACGGGCGGCCGCATCTCCTCCGAGACCCTCAAACGTCCTCATCGACCAGGAGGCCGCGTCCTCGATCGACGTCTACCGCCTCGACGGGTACCGCGAGCACGCCAAGGAGGGCACCACCTCCCCGTACGAACGGCTGCAGGTCGAGGGCGTGCACATGCTGCGCTGGGACGGACGGCCGGATCGTCGAGGGCCGCAGCGCCCTGTTCGCCGACGGTGTCACCCAGGGCAACCTGTGGTGGTCACCGGTCGGCGCCGACCGGCGAGCGCTACGAGTACTGACACGCGCGAGGGCCGTTGCGCGGGAACACGCCCCCGGCACGGCCCGCACATCCCAGCGAGGAAGTGCAGCCATGACTCAGCCAGCACAGGGCCTGCTCCAGGGCCGGACAGTGGTGATCACCGGGGGCGGTACGGGAATCGGCCGGGCGGCCGCGCACGCCTTCGCCGCCGAAGGTGCCCGTGTCCTCGTGGTCGGGCCGCAGGACCGCGGTACTCGCCCAGACCGCCCAGGGCCACACCGGCATCCACCCCTTCGGGCGCCGACCTCTCGGATCCGCGCACACCGCGCGCCCGTGGTGGCGGCGGGCCGAGCGCGAAACTCGGCGCATCGACGTCCTGGTCAACAACGCCGTCACGATGGAGTCCCGCGCCCCTGGGCCGCATCGACCCCGAGAACACCCGCGGCCAGGTCGCCACGAACCTGCTCGCCCCGCTGTTCCTCACCCAGGAGGCGCTGCCTCTCCTGGAGGCCTCCAAGGGTCTCGTCATCAACGTCACCACGGCCGCAACCAGCGTGGCTGGCCCGGCCACTCCGTCTACGGAGCCACCAAGGCCGCCCTCGACTTCCTCACCCGCACCTGGGCACTGGAGCTCGCCCCCAAAGGCATCAGGTCGCGGGCATCGCCCCCGGGCCGGTCGACACGCCGATTCGCGGAGCACGCCGGGCTCGACCCCCGAGGGCATCGCGCGACTGCGCGCACGGCAGCGCAACCGGGTGCCGCTGGGGCGTGTGGGCCGGCCGGAGGAGGTGGCCTGGTGGATGGTCGCCCTGGCCCGCCCCGAGGCGTCGTTCGCCACCGGCCTCGTCCTGCCCGTGGACGGCGGCGCGAGCGTCGTCTTCTGACCGCCCCCCGACCGCCCCTCGACTGCCAGCACAAGGGAGCCAGCATGCAATTCGGCATCAACTTCTTTTCCCACCGTCGGGCCGGACGACAAGGACGCGGCGGACTACTTCGAGGAGAGTCTGAGCCTGGTCGAACTCGCCGAGCAGCTCGGGTTCGACCACGTCAAAACCGTCGAGCACTACTTTCTTCAAGTACGGCGGCTACAGCCCGGACCCGGTCACTTTTCCTGACCGCCGCCGCGGCCCGCACGAGCCGCATCAAGCTGGTGACCGGCGCGGTCATCCCCGCGTTCCACGCATCCGCTGAAACTGGCCGGCAAGCTGGCCATGCTCGACAACATCTCCCGCCGGCCGGCTCCAGGTCGGCTTCGGACGCGCCTTCCTGCCCGACGAGTTCGACGCCTTCGGCATCGACATGGACGAGAGCAGGGCAACGGTTCGACGAGGCCTGAAGGCCTGCCAGAGGCTGTGGAGCGAGGAGGACGTCGTCTGGGACGGCACCTTCCACTCCTTCGGCCCGGTCACCCTGCTGGCCGCGGCCCTACCAGCGCCCGCCACCCGCCGATCCTGGTGGCCACGGCGAAGACCCCGTCCTCCTGCGAGCAGGCCGGCCGTGACGGCCACGGCCTGATGATGGTCCCCTCGATCTCCAAGCGCGAGGTCGTGCAGGACATGCTCGGCCTCTACCGCAAGGCGTGGGCCGACGCGGGCCACCCCGGCCAGGGCGAGGTCCACATGAGCTACAACTGCTACCTCAGCGAGGACCCCGCCGAGGCCAGGGCCAAGGGCAAGGAGTACTCCCGGCGCAGCAACGCGGTGATGCGGGACGCGGTGGCCGCGTGGGGGGAGCGGCGCAGCGAGGGGTACGCGGGCTACGAGAAGGTCGTGGAGAACATCGCCCGGGCGGACTTCGACCGGGCGCTGGCCGAGGAACAAGGTGCTGGTCGGCACCCCGGAGGAGGTCGTCGAACGGCTCCGGACGATCCGTGAGTGGTTCGGGGACATCACCATCAGCCTGCAGGTGATCTCCGGCAACCCCACCCACGAGGAGTCCGCGCGCAGCATTGCGGCTCTTCGCCGAGCAGGTCATCCCGCACTTCCGCGACACCTCGCCCACCGCCGGCTGAGACGGCCCGCTTCCCGCTGACGCGGCGGACCTCGCCGGCGGACGGCGCGGCCGGGAGGGCGGTGCAGGCCGGGAGCGGCGCCTTCCCACCCCGGGAGGCGCCGCCCGCCGTCGGGACCGTCCCGCCCTCCACCCACCGTTCCCACTGCGCCGTCTCAACCCGTCCACTGCTCGGCAACTACCCGTTCCCACAAAAGGGCGTCAAGCGCCCACGACGCCGGTCGCGCGCGGGGCCGAACCCGTGTAGCGTCCGCAGGGCCGGGCCTCATCGGCCCGACGTGCGACTCCCTTTCCGCGACGGCATCCCGCGACGCCCACCCGAACCCCCGGTCCGATCACCTCGGACCGTGCCGATCGCGTCCGGCCCGCGGCCCGCTCCGGTGCGCACGGCGCACCGGAACCACCGGCCCCGTCCCACCGCCGAAGCGGGCCACCGTCATCAACCACCCCCACCACCGGGAGCAGTCATGACCTCCACCGACGCGAAGAGCGTTGTCCTCGCCTACCTCAAGGCCATCGACGAGCGGAACCCGGAAGCCATCCAGGCGACCCTCTGGGAGGACGTCGAGTTCCGCATCCCCGGCGACCACGCACTCGCCGGCAACTGGGTCGGCATGGACGAGATCCTCAACAAGTTCATGCTGCCGCTGATGGACCTGTTCTCTCCCCGACGTCCCCTACACCATCGAGACCTCGCAGATCGTGGCCGAGGGAGACACGGTCGTCCTCGACTGCGTGGCCCGCTCCGCCTCCCGCTCCGGCAAGCCCTATGAGGCGAACATCGTCTCGGTCTTC
>NZ_BAAAWH010000006.1 GCF_039534975.1 Microbacterium terregens | reverse complement strand
TATGCGGACGCCCGTCACGGCGCTGCTGCCCGTAGGTGGCCAGCAGCGCCTGCGCCTCGATCGGGTCACCCAGCCGCGTGCCCGTCCCGTGCGCCTCCACCGCGTCCACATCCGCGTACGACAGCCCCGCGTCGGCCAGCGCCTCCCGGATCACCCGCTCCTGCGACGGACCGTTCGGCGCCGTCAGACCGTTCGAGGCACCGTCCTGGTTACCGCCGAACCCGCACCACCGCCAGCACCCCGTGCCCCAGACGCCGCGCGTCCGACAACCGCTCCAGCAGCACCAGACCCGCACCCTCCCCCCACACCGTGCCGTCGGCCCCGGCAGCGAACGACTTGCACCGCCCCGACGGCGACAGCGCCCCGCTGCCGCGAGAACTCCACGAACGAGGTCGGCGTGGCCATCACCGTCACCCCCCCGGCCAGCGCCAGATCGCCACTCACCCCGGCGCAGCCGCCGTCGCCGCCAGGTGGATCCCCACCAGCGACGACGAACAACGCCGTGTCCACCGCCCACCGCGGGACCCTCGAACCCGAACGTGTACGAGACCCGGCCCACGGCGATGCTGCTGGAGGCACCCCCCGCGACCGTAGCCCTGGACGTCGACGGGGACGTCGTCCAGGATGCTCGCGGCGAACCCCCGGTACATCAGCCCGGCGAAGACTCCGGTGCGGCTGCGCCGCGCAACGCGGCCGCACCAGCCCCGCGCTCTCCATCGCCTCCCACGCCGTCTCCCAGCAGCAGCCGCTGCTGCGGGTCCGCCGCCAGCGCCTCCCGCGGCGACATCCCGAAGAACTCGGGTTCGAAATCGGCGGCGTCCTCCAGGAATCCCGCCCTCACGCACGTAGGACTTGCCCGCCCGGTCCGGGTCCGGGTCGTAGACGTCCTCGTCCCATCCCCGGTCGTCCGGGAAGGGGGAGACCGCGTCCACCCCCGGTCCAGCAGCTCCCACACATTCCTGCGGGCCGTTCACCCCGCCCGGGGAACCGGCACGCCATCCCCACGACCGCGATCGGCTCGCACGCCCGGTCCTCCACCTCACGCAACCGCCGCCGGGCGTCCCGCGCATCCGCGACCGCGCGCTTGAGGTACTCCCGCAGTTCCTTCTCATCAGCCATCTAATCCAACCGCTCCAAAGTCGTACGTACGGGTGGGGTGGTCGAAGATCGGCATGCCGGCCGCCGGAGCCCCGCACGCGGCGTTCGGCTGGTCGCGCGGACAGGCCGCGGTTCCTCCTGTCGTGGTGCGCCCCCCGGCACTTTTCCGCCCCCGCGACGCACTGCCCGCGTTTCCCCCATTGCCCATGTCCCCCACAGGACGAATGCCATGGAATTCAGCGGACCCATATGCGCGTGAAGCCTAGACCGGGGCCAGTCACAGCCCGGTAATCGCTGTCTTTCGACGGGCCGGAGAGCGGGCGTTACCGTGGGGTTCCCGCCTTCGCACCACGGGATCGCAGGCCGGGGGCGCCACTTGAGGGCCGATCCGGGACAGGTGAGCCGCCGATTGACGGCAGATGTGCACCCCCTGATTAATATGCATTTTCATTCGGCGAATTAACGCCGCACAACACAGGGGGTATTTCGGATCATGGATCTGCGACATACGGAGAATTCCGCGCCGAGTGCGGATGCGAGCGGTGGCCGACGCGGGGTGCGGGCTTTCCCGCGCGCGGCTGGGGGCAGCGCCGCGCTCGTGGCCCGAAGGAGTCGGAAGTGCTGTGAGCCGCCCCGTCCGGCGCGGCCAACCCCCTGTGTCACTCTCCGCGAAGGTGTGCGAGACCGACGTGGAATTCTCCGTATGGGACCCCTGCGCATGATCGAGCGCGGCGAGTCCTACACGCCGACGGCTCCGAAGCAGCGGCAACTGCTCACCCCAGCCTGCTGCTCCTCAACGCGAACCAGGTCGTGTCCACCGACACGTGTATCGAAGAGCTGTGGGAGAACTCCCCTCCCAACAGCGCACTGTCCACCCTCCAGTCGTACATCCTCCAGCTGCGGCGCAGCCTGCGGCGGGTGCCGCGGATCGGCAGCCTCCAGGCCCGCCCGCGACATCCTGCAGACCCGCGACGGCGGCTACCTGCTGACCGTGCACAGCGACGAACTCGACACCAACCGGTTCTGGTCCCTGGTGCGCGAGGGCCGCTCGGCGCTCCACCACGACGACGTGCGGGCTTCGGCCTGTCTCTCCGAGGCCCTGCGCCTGTGGCAGGGGCCGGCCCCCTCTCCGACGTACAGCGGGGTCCCGTCCTGCGGGCCCATCTCGTGGTGTCTGGAGGAGGAACGCACCAGCGTGCGGAGCAGCGCATCGGCGCGGACCTCCGGCTCGGCCGGCACCAGGAGCTGCTGGGCGAGCTGACCGGCTCACGGCGAAGTACCCGATGCACGAGGGTCTGCACGCCCAGTTCATGCTCGCGCTGCACCGCACCGGCCGCCGCACCCAGGCGCTGGAGGTGCTGCGGCGGCTGAGCACGTGTGCTGCGCGAGGAGAGCTCGGCCTCGACCCCTCGCCGCGGGTGCGCCGGCTGCACCAGGCGATCCTGGCGGGCGACCCCGCCATCGACCTGCTGGCGCACACCGACTCCGTGCTGGCCGCCGAACCCGGCGTGCCGAACGGGCGTCCCGCACCGCAGGGCGGCGACCTGGTGACCGCGGGAGCACCCGCCAGGCGGTACGAGCAGCTGGCGCGGCGCTGATCACGGCCCGCTCCCCCGACGGGGGCCGGGGCGGCACACCCCTGTCGGGGGGCGGCGCCTCAGCTCTCGCCGCCGCCGTCCGCCGCCCGGGGACCGGGACGGCGCGCGTTGGCCGCGAGGAAGGCGTCGACGACGGCGTGCACGTTCCTCCTCGCCGAAGGTGCGCTCGCCAGCAGCCGGCGGAACATCAGCGGGCCCGCGAGCTGGTCGATGGCCAGCTCGGTGTCCAGGTCGCCGGGCAGTTCGCCGCTCTCCTTCGCGCGCTCCACGATCGCGCGGAACCCTCCGGAGCCCGCCTGGTACAGCGACTCCTTGAGCCTGGCGAAGGTGGGGGTCCACGCCGGCGCGCTCGACGACCACCCGCATGCCCGTTCCCCCACCGGGTCGTGCAGCAGGGACCGCGTCCGTGGAGCTGACCGACCAGGTCCTCACGGAGGACACCGGTCCGCGCGGGGCGGGCGCTCGCGATGCGCTGGGCGATGGCCTCGTAGATGAGGGAGGGGGAGTCCGGCCAGTGGCGGTACAGGGTGGTGCGGCCCACCCCGCTGCGGGCCGCGACGGCGACATGGGTGACCGCGGACCACCCCTGCTCCACGAGCAGTTCCTGGGCCGCCGCGAGGGCTGCGGCCCTGCTCCGGGCCGCCCGCGGGTCGATGCCGCGCCCCCGCGTCCGCGAAGTGCCTCCTGCGGGTCGGCCGGCACGGCAATGGGAGCTCCTCGTCGTTCGCTGATCCGTGGTCCGGTACAGAGTGTGCCACTTCCGTCCCGGCCCGGGCGGCGGGCGGCCGCCCGGGCCGGGACGGGGCGGCGGTCAGGGACGGTACAGGTGCAGGTGGTCGTGGGCCCAGGCGGCGAAGGACCGGGGCCCCGGCCGAGGACGCGGCGCACGTCGGTGCGACAGCCGGCCGTGCAGCTCGCTGCCGTGCTCGATCGCCTCCTGCAGCGTCCTGATCACCCCGTTCACGGTCTCCTCGGAGAAGTGGCGCAGCATCATCTCCCGCTGCACGGAGAGCGGCACCGTCTCGAAGCGCAGGTCACGGCCCAGCAGCGACCCGAGGCACGGCGAGCTGCTCACGGGCCGTGAGCGCCTGCGGTCCCGTCAGTCAGTCGTACACCTGGCCCCGGTGCCCTTCCCCGGTGAGCGCCCGCACCGCCACCTCGGCGATGTCACGCGGGTCCACGATCGCCTCCGGTACGTCCCGCGAGCGGCCCGCGGGCCACTCCCTCGGGCCTTGATCGACTCGGCCCAGCCCGAGGTTCATGCTCATGAAGCCGTTCGGCCTCAGGATCGTCCAGGCGATCCCGGAGTCCCGCAGTGCCTCCTCGGCGACACGGTGCCAGTGGCCCAGCGGGGTTGCTCTCCGCGTCCTCGGCCATCTCCACCCCGAGGGTGGACAGCTGCACGATGTGCTCGACGCCCGCCTCGCGCGCGGCGGCCACCAGATGCGCGTCGTGTCGTCGCCTTGTTCGCGCCGAGCGACCATCAGGAAGACCTTCTGCACCCCGTCCAGCGCGGGCGCCAGCGTCTCCGGGCGCCCCAGGTCGGCCGCGACCACCTCCAGGTCCGCTCCCCCGTCGAACGCCGCCCGGCCCGGGTCGCGGGTGAGCGCCCGCACCTTGTGCCCGTCGGCGCGCAGCAGCGCCAGCACCTTGCCGCCCACGTTTCCCGTGGCTCCGGTCACCAGAATCATCGTCGTCTCCTCCATCGTCCGAACAGGTGTGGGGTGGCTCGTCGGTACCGAGGGGCCGGCCCGTGAGGGTGGGCGGCCCGGCCCGGGGGGTGGGTGCTAGAGGACCGGGCCGGGGCGGTCCAGGACGGTGCGCAGGGCGCTCTCCAGCGCCTTCCGCGCGGCGTCGGCGTCCGGCGGCCGCGGCCCCTGGGCGCCGCGAGGCCAGGCGACGAAGCGGGTCGGGCCGCACCAGCACCGCACCCCGCCCCGGTCACGCCGTAGCTCTTCTCCCCTCGGCACCGGCGAGCCCGGTGCACCGGCAGGGTGATGCCGAGCCGGCCCGGCCGCCCGGCGGCCGCGGCCGTCCACGCGTCACCGGCGCCCTCCCCGTTGAGCAGCACGAAGGACCTGCCGAACAGGGCGGTGGTGGACGCCGCCGGTGAGCCCTCGGGCAGCACCACGTAGGGCGCCCCGCGATCCGGGCCGGCGGTCCGGGGCGGCGGGGTCCTCCAGCAGCTCCCCGGCGTCGTCGGGCTCGCGGACCACGGCGCCGTTCGCGCAGCGGTAAGCCGAAGGCCTGGACCACGGGCGGGAGCGGATCGGCGAGCGCACCGTCGTCGTCGTCGAGCCCGCGAGCCGTTCCACGGTGTTTGCGCAGCTGCTGCTCCCCGATCATCTCCGAGACCGGACGGCGTTCCGCGTCGTGGCTGTCGAGCAGTCCCGGGACCGGCCTCCCCCTTGACGACCATCGCCAGCTTCCCGCGCCAGGTAGAAGCCGTCGGTGATCGCGGTGTTGCCGCCGAGGCCGCCCGGTGCGGGCACCAGCCTGGCCGCGTCGCCCACAAGGTGGACGCGGCCCTCGGCTGAAACCGGTCGGCGATCTCACTGACGATGTCGGTGCGCCCCGTCTCGACGACCTTCATCGCCAGGTCGGGCAGGCCCAGCCCCGTACGGACCAGTTCCACGCACCGCTCCTCGGTGAAGGCGGCGAAGTCCGGCGGATTGCGGGACATGCCGAGCACGTAGCCGTAAACGGCCCGGCACGTCCGTGGTGTAGAAGAACCGCCGGGCACCGGCTGCTGGAGCCAGAAGAGCGCGAACTTACGGCCTTCCGCGACGGGCCGGGCAGCTGCCGCAGCGGTCCGCTCAGGTCGGCGTCGAAGAAGACCCGGAAGATCTCACCGAGGTTCCGCGGCCGTGCATGGCGATGCCCAGCTTCCGGCGCACGGCGCTGTGCGCGCCGTCGGCCCCCACCACGTGGTCGGCGGTCACCGTCCGCTCCGTGCCCGTGCGCACGTCCCTCAGTACCGCGGTGACCGCGTCCGCGGAGACTGGGTGAGGGAGACCAGCTCGGTGTCGAAGCGGAGCTCGGCGCCGAGTTCCGCGGCCCCGGTCGTGCCAGGATCACCTCGGTCCGCTCCTGACCCGCCATCGCCCATTTCTCGGGCGAGACGTGCCGCACATCGCCATCTCGCCCCTCGGTCATGATCCGCTTGAGGACGGGGCCGGCGAGGCTGTCGGCCACGACCATGTAGAACTCGCCGGTGCCGGCGTCGGGGCCCCGCGGCGGCGATCCGGTCGGCGATGCCGCCGATCCGCAGCGCCTCCATGGTGTGGGGGTACTTGTCCGGCGCGGCCTTCATGATGACCGACGTGCCCGGGTGTTTCTCCACCACCAGCGGCCGGACGCCGTGGAGGCCCAGGAACAGCGCGGTGGTGAGGCCCGCGAGGCCGCCGCCCACGATGAGAACGGGTACGTGCTCGTCCGACACGGCCACTCCTTGGTCGCTTGGGTCGTCGGGATCGTCCCGGGCCGCCGTCGGAGTACCGGGCGGGCCGGGGCGCCCAGTCTGCGACCGGCCGTTGGAGGTCCGGTGGGGTTCCGGTGGGGCGCCCGCCCTCCTCCACCGCCGCCCCAACCGGCCGCCAGCGGAGGCGTCGAAGGGGGCAGGGGCGGTCCGCGCGAGCGCCGCCGTCACCCTTCGAGACACAGGAGTCGTCCGTGGTCGTCTTCGTCAACAAGCTGACACTCACCGGAGCGGCCGAGGGACCTGGAACGCGTCTACGCCCATGTCGCCGAGTTCATGCGCACCCGTCCCGGCCTCATCCGCTACCAGCTCGTCCGTTCGCAGAACGACCCCTCCGTGTACTTCAACGTCGCGGAGTGGGAGGACCAGGCGTCCTTCGAACAGGCCCTGAAGGAGCCGGAGTTCCGCAACCGCCTGAAGGCGCTGGGCGCGGTCATCAAGGGAGAGCCGCACCTGTCGGACCTGGTCGAGTCCGGCGTCGGGGAGGCCTGATCCGGTGTCCGGACCCTTCAAGACCGACAACCCGGTCGACGGTGAGACGTACGCCCTGATCACGCAGTTCTACGCCGTCAGATGCAGCTCCTCGACGAGCGGGCGGGCCGAGAGAATGGGCGGACGGCTTCACCGAGGACGGTGTCCTTTTCGCGCAGAACGTCAAGCCGGAGCCCTGGACGGGCCGCGCCGTCATCGCCGAGCGGATGCGCGCGGGCATGGACCCGGCTGGCCCGGACGCGACGTGCAGCGGCGGCACTGTTCGGCATGGTCGCCGCGGAGCGGCAGGACACCGACACCGTCCTGACCCGCTACTACGCCATGGTCTTCGCGAGACGCCCCGGGCGGCCGGGCCACCACCTATCTCAGCACCGTCGGCGAGGACGTCCTGGTCCTCCAGGACGGCCAGTGGCGGGTCAAGCACCGCCTCATCACCCACGACGGCACCTGATCCGGCCGGCATCGAACGAGGAAAAGAAGGTTGTGAGCATGACCGAGCTGACACGCGAACGGGTGGCCGCGGCGTACGCGTCACTGGTGACCGGGGACCGCGAGCAGATCCTCCAGTACTGGTCGCCGGACGTCCGCTTCCAGATGCCGGGCAACCACCAGTTCTCCGGCTGGTTCGTCGGCCTGGACGACTACCTGGCGAAGATGGCAAGCTGATGGCCGCCACGGGCGGCCGCATCTCCTCCCGAGACCCTCAACGTCCTCATCGACCAGGAGGCCGGCGTCCCTCGATCGACGTCTACCGCCTCGACGGGTACCGCGAGCACGCCAAGGAGGGCAACCACCTCCCGTACGAACGGCTGCAGGTCGAGGGCGTGCACATGCTGCGCTGGGACGGACGGCCGGATCGCGTCGAGGGCCGCAGCGCCCTGTTCGCCGACGGTGTCACCCAGGGCAACCTGTGGTGGTCACCGGTCGGCGCCGACCGGCGAGCGGCTACGAGTACTGACACGACGCGCGCGAGGCCGTGGCGCGGGAACACGCCCCCGGCACGGCCCGCACATCCCAGCGAGGAAGTGCAGCCATGACTCAGCCAGCACAGGGCCTGCTCCAGGGCCGGACAGTGGTGATCACCGGGGGCGGTAAGGGAATCGGCCGGGCGGCCGCGCGCAACGCCTTCTCCGCCGCCGAAGGTGCCCGTGTCCTCGTGGTCGGCCGCAGGGACCGCGGTACTCGCCCAGACCGCCCAGGGCCACACCGGCATCCACCCCTTCGGCGGCCGACCTCTCGGATCCGCGCACACGCGACGCCGCGCCCGTGGTGGCGGCGGCCGACGCGAGAACTCGGCGGCATCGACGTCCTGGTCAACAACGGCCGTCACGATGGAGTCCGCGCCCCTGGGCCGCATCGACCCCCGAGAACACCCGCGGCCAGGTCGCCACGAACCTGCTCGCCCCGCTGTTCCTCACCCAGGAGGCGCTGCCCTCTCCTGGAGGCCTCCAAAGGGTCTCGTGTCTCAACGTCACCACGGCCGGCAACCAGCGTGGCTGGCCCGCCCTCCGTCTACGGAGCCACCAGGCCGCCCTCGACTTCCTCACCCGCACCTGGGCACTGAGCTCGCCCCCAAAGGCATCAGGGTCGCGGGCATCGCCCCCGGGCCGGTCGACACCCGCCGATTCGCGGAGCACGCCGGGCTCGACCCCGAGGGCATCGCGCGACTGCCCGCACGGCAGCGCAACCGGGTGCCGCTGGGGCGTGTGGGCCGGCCGGAGGAGGTGGCCTGGTGGATGGTCGCGCCCTGGCCCGCCCCGAGGCGTCGTTCGCCACCGGCCTCGTCCTGCCCGTGGACGGCGGCGCGAGCGTCGTCTTCTGACCGCCCCGACCGCCCCTCGACTGCCAGCACAAGGGAGCCAGCATGCAATTCGGCATCAACTTCTTTCCCACCGTCGGGCCGGACGACAAGGACGCGGCGGACTACTTCGAGGAGAGTCTGAGCCTGGTCGAACTCGCCGAGCAGCTCGGGTTCGACCACGTCAAAACCGTCGAGCACTACTTCCTTCAAGTACGGCGGCTACAGCCCGGACCCGGTCACGTTTCCTGACCGCCGCCGCGGCCCGCACGAGCCGCATCAAGCTGGTGACCGGCGCGGTCATCCCCGCGTTCCCACGCATCCGCTGAAACTGGCCGGCAAGAAGCTGGCCATGCTCGACAACATCTCCCCGCCGGCCGGCTCCAGGTCGGCTTCGGACGCGCCTTCCTGCCCGACGAGTTCGACGCCTTCGGCATCGACATGGACGAGAGCAGGGCACGGTTCGACGAGGGCCTGAAGGCCTGCCAGAGGCTGTGGAGCGAGGAGGACGTCGTCTGGGACGCTGCACCTTCCACTCCTTCGGCCCGGTCACCCTGCCTGCCCGCGGCCCTACCAGCGCCCGCCACCCCGCCGATCCTGGTGGCCACGGCGAAGACCCCGTCCTCCTGCGAGGCAGGCCGGCCGTGACGGCCACGGCCTGATGATGGTCCCCTCGATCTCCAAGCGCGAGGTCGTGCAGGACATGCTCGGCCTCTACCGCAAGGCGTGGGCCGACGCGGGCCACCCCGGCCAGGGCGAGGTCCACATGAGCTACAACTGCTACCTCAGCGAGGACCCCGCCGAGGCCAGGCCAAGGGCAAGGAGTACTCCCGGCGCAGCAACGCGGTGATGCGGGACGCGGTGGCCGCGTGGGGGGAGCGGCGCAGCGAGGGGTACGCGGGCTACGAGAAGGTCGTGGAGAACATCGCCCGGGCGGACTTCGACCGGGCGCTGGCCGAGAACAAGGTGCTGGTCGGCACCCCGGAGGAGGTCGTCGAACGGCTCCGGACGATCCGTGAGTGGTTCGGGGACATCACCATCAGCCTGCAGGTGATCTCCGGCAACCCCACCCACGAGGAGTCCGCGCGCAGCATGCGGCTCTTCGCCGAGCAGGTCATCCCGCACATTCCGCGACACCTCGCCCACCGCCGGCTGAGACGGCCCGCTTCCCGCTGACGCGGCGGACCTCGCCGGCGACGGCGCGGGCCGGGAGGGCGGTGCAGGCCGGGAGCGGCGCCTTCCCACCCCGGGAGGCGCCGCCCGCCGTCGGGACCGTCCCGCCCTCCACCCACCGTTTCCCACTGCGCCGTCTCAACCCGTCCACTGCTCGGCAACTACCCGTTCCACAAAGGGCGTCAAGCGCCCACGACGCCGTCGCGGCGCGGGGCCGAACCCGTGTAGCGTCCGCAGGGCCGGGCCTCATCGGCCCGACGTGCGACTCCCTTTCCGCGACGGCATCCCGCGACGCCCACCCGAACCCCGGTCCGATCACCTCGGACCGTGCCGATCGCGTCCGGCCCGCGGCCCGCTCCGGTGCGCACGGCGCACCGGAACCACCGGCCCCGTCCCACCGCCGAAGCGGGCCACCGTCATCAACCACCCCACCACCGGGAGCAGTCATGACCTCCACCGACGCGAAGAGCGTTGTCCTCGCCTACCTCAAGGCCATCGACGAGCGGAACCCGGAAGCCATCCAGGCGAACCCTCTGGGAGGACGTCGAGTTCCGCATCCCCGGCGACCACGCACTCGCCGGCAACTGGGTCGGCATGGACGAATCCTCAACAAGTTCATGCTGCCGCTGATGGACCTGTTCTCCCCCGACGTCCCCTACACCATCGAGACCTCGCAGATCGTGGCCGAGGGAGACACGGTCGTCCTCGACTGCGTGGCCCGCTCCGCCTCCCGCTCCGGCAAGCCCTATGAGGCGAACATCGTCTCGGTCTTCTCC
>NZ_BAAAWH010000005.1 GCF_039534975.1 Microbacterium terregens | reverse complement strand
GGCTGGTGGAACGAGAAGGTCCGGATCGAGGCGTCCGCCGACCTCACCCGGGAGGGAGCGTGATGAATCCCCCGACGTTGGGAACGACCGCGAGCGTGTCGCCGGTGCACATCGCGGAGCGCGTCGCCGAAACCATCGACCGGCTGTTCACGACCATCGACGAATGGCGCGATCTCCTGCAGGCGCACCTCGCCGCGGATCACGCTCCGAACGCCGCGACGCTCGATCCGCTCGTGGAGGCGTTCGCCGTTCCGGCGCTCGCCGCCGATGGTCTCGTCACGGGGGCCGGTTTCGTGGCCGCCCCCGGAGTTCTCTCCGATGCGCACTGGCATCTTGCCTGGTGGCTCGGCGGAGGTGACGGCATCCGTCGTCTTGCCACGGTGGACGATCCAGCGAGCGATCAGTTCCGCGACTACACGGCGCTGGAGTGGTGGCGCCTGCCCGCCAAGACCGGAAACCGCCATGTGACCGGGCCGTACGTGGACTACGTGTGCACCGACGACTACACCGTCACCATCACCAGCCCGGTCGTCGTGGATGACCGGCTGCTGGGCGTCGTCGGCACCGACGTGCTCGTGGACCGGCTCGAGCACGAGCTGCTGCCTCTGCTGCGGGCCGGCGACGAGTCGATCGCGGTCGTCAACGCGTCGGGCCGGATCGTCACGGCGACCGACGCACGCCGAGAGCCCGGATCCATGCTGAGGCTGGCGGATCTGGCTGACGCACTGATCCCCCTGCGCGACTCTCAGCCCGTGCGCACACGGCTTGCGGCCGGAGTCGAGGTCATCGCGTGCGGGGATACGTCGCTCGCGCTCGTGGTGGGCATCTAGCCGCTACCGGCGAGCGCAGACGGTCACGTCGTCTTCGGTCGCGCACTCCGGCGTCGCTGACGGCTGGCGTGCTCAGCGCCCGCCGGCCCCGGCATCCGTTGTTCCCACATCGCTGCGGTGGAAATTCTGGAATGAGCGGGATGCCGTCGGCCCCCGTTGGCCCTGATACCGATTGCCGTAGGGGCCCGAGCCGTAGGGGTTCTCCGTCGGCGAGGACAGGCGGAAGAAGCACAACTGGCCGATCTTCATGCCCGGCCACAGCTTGATCGGCAGGGTCGCTACGTTCGACAGCTCGAGGGTCACGTGGCCGGTGAATCCCGGGTCGATGAATCCGGCGGTGGAGTGCGTCAGCAGTCCGAGCCGGCCGAGCGAGGACTTGCCCTCGAGCCGGGCCGCGATGTCGTCCGGGAGCGTGATGAGCTCGAACGTGCTGCCGAGGACGAACTCGCCGGGGTGCAGGATGAACGGCTCCAGCGGGGTGGTCTCGATCAGGTGCGTCAGCTCGGGTTGGTCCTCGGCCGGATCGATGAACGGATACTTGTGGTTGTCGAAGAGCCGGAAGTAGCGATCCAGTCGCACGTCCACACTCGACGGCTGGACCATCTCGGGTTCCCACGGCTCGAGCCCGATGCGTCGGGCGTCGATCTCGAGGCGGATGTCGCGGTCTGAGAGCAGCACGCCGCAAGCCTAGCGAGCATCCGTTGGGGTGGGATGCCGCTGCCTCCGTCGTCGTCCGCCGCTCCCTTGTCATCGTCTGCCGCTCCCCTGTCGTCGGCTCCCCCGTCGTCGTCGGCCGCTCCCCTGTCGCGATCGGCGCGCCCGACGACGTGTTGTGACAGCCGAGCGCTCGACGTACGTCGCGCGGGCTCGGCGCCGTGGAGCTTTTGTTATGCTGGCTCCGCGCCTCACGGCGTGCGGGGATGTAGTTCAATGGCAGAACTTCAGCTTCCCAAGCTGATAGCGCGGGTTCGATTCCCGTCATCCCCTCCAATGTGAGTTCTCACGCGGGTTGAGACATTCGCGGCCTCGTTGAGACCCTCGAGACTGCACGATCTCAGCGCCGACAGGTTCGGACCGCCGATCCTCCCAGTGCGCGCGAATATGGGTAGGCCGGAAAGCGCAAGCGCTGCCACCGAGCGACGAGAGCCCACTCACGGCCTCGCCGCTTTTCCGGCCTCGTTGGTCACCCCGCGGGTCGGACCAGAACGAGCCAGGCTCCGATGACACCGCCGATGAATGCGACCAGAGCCGCGATTGCGACCAGGAACAGCCCAGCAGTGAACCCCAACAGGAGCCCTGTGCCGCCGAGGAGTATCAGTGCCGCGGTCGTGATGTTCGGGTTCAGCTTCTCCAGAATCCGCTCGAGTGGTGCGACGGTGGCCGCCCGCTCGGCACGACTGCCCAGCACGATCAGGGATGCCGCCATGAGTAGCGAGACGGCGATCAGCTCTACCCCGAGGATCCATCCGGCAGGGTTCGGCAGTGCTATCGCGATGCTTGCGGCCAGTACGCCTACGAAGATGGTCAGAATCTGTGCGAGGCGAGCACGCAGCACCTTCGACTGGGCGATGTGCTCCGCGCGAACCGACACGGCAACGAAGAGAAGACCCACAAGCGCTGCAGACGCGCCACCCGTGATGACCGCGAAGTCTGTCCAACCTGCCATGGCGCCAACGGTACCGCTCTGCACCGGATTCAGAACCGCGCGGCGGTCATGGGGTTGAGCGCTAGTCCGAGGAATCAGATCCGACGCCCTGACGAACTGTCGGCTTGCTCCCGGCCCGTCTTGCGCCTGACGGCCCGTCGGACAACCCGGGCCGCCACGCGATTCACGCTCCGCGATGCGCTGGCGTCTCGCGGTAGCGGTCGAGCTCGCGGGGACGATGGCTCGACGGCTGTCACCTTACGGTCGGCGCCCATCGATGACAGTCTGAGCGGATGAAAACCATCGAGTGGTGGCCGCTGCTGGACGGTGACGCGCAGGCGTGGCTGATTGCCCACAACGGCGACGCCGTCTCCACAGAGGTCTTGAGCAAGATCGTGGCAGCAGGCGGGTCATTGACATCGGACGCGTGGTGGATCGGTGAAGCCGGAACCGAGGGGTTCTATCTCTCCGACGAAGCAGTCGACTGGATCGAAGCGACCGCGAACGACGAGTCTGCCTGATCGCGTTCCCGGCCGACGCACTTGCGCCACAGGGGCAGGAGATTCGGCCGGGACAGCGGACCTCATCAAGGCGCACCGGGGTATCACCGAGATCACTCAAGACTTGGTGATCGCTGTGAACTTGCAGTCAAACTTCCGCAGCAGTCCGGCATTGTTCACGTCCTGGCGCACACTGGGCGAATGTGGTGGAGTTTCCTCAAGGCCGTCAAGAGGCGGCAGCATCGCGTCGCGCCGACGACGTGGGTCGCCGCGATCGCCGCTGTCATCTACACGTTCGCGCCGATCGACCTGATCCCCGAACTTGTACTCGGCCCCTTGGGCTTCGTAGACGACATCGGCCTCTGGGGTATCTTCGCCATCCTCCTCACGCGCGAGCAGCGGCGGTGGCTGACCGGACTCTCGCAGAGAGCGCCTGACGCGCGCGATCTCGGGAACCGCCCGCCGGCTCATCCCTGACGGCTGTCATAGGTCGCGTGACCTTGCGCGGAACCCGACGGTCCTGCGGGCAGGACCTGGTCGGCTAGCATTCCGGCATGACGAACCCGGCTCCGATCGACGACGTTCCGATCGGCGGCGAGATCATCCGCCTCGGGCAGTTCCTGAAGTTCGCTGGGCTCCTCGACTCCGGTGGAGACGTCAAAGAGGCCATCATCGACGGCTACGTGAGCGTGAACGGCGAGGTCGACCGTCGCCGCGGACGGCAGCTTCAGCTCGGCGACATCGTCACCTTCGAGGGGCGCAGGGTCCGCGTCTGCCCGTGAGGGCGCCGGTCCCCAACGGGGGCGGGTATCGGGAACCCTCGATTGAGCCTCGTCGCCCTCAGCTCCCGTACCACTCGCCCGAGTTCGCCCCACGGCGGTGGTGGATTCTTCCTCCATCGATGGGGGCGGTTTCGTGACCGGCCAGATCGTGCACCCAGGGCGGCTGCTGGTCCATGGTCACCGACCCTGCGCCTGTCGTGAAGTAGGCGACGATCGGAGGGCTCGCGACGAACTCGGTCGCGATGATGGCCGCACCGGGAATGCGGACCAGCGCGTTGCGCGCGTGCAGATCGCGCATGAGCACGGCGAACTCGTTCGGGTCGTCGGATGCCGGTTCCTGCGGGGCGACGGGCAACTCCGAGCGCAACTGGCCGACGATCTCCCGCCGTTGCGCTGCGGAAAGCCGCGTGTAGGCGGCCGCGTACGCTCTGTCGGCGATACTCGCGGGAACGTTCCCGAGGACATAGGCATACCGAGCGATCCGCTCGTCTTCGCTGATGGCGTGTTCTGCGTGGCGCCTTTTCACTGTCGCTCCTGGGTGATGAGCGTCAGCGTACGCCCGCCCGGACGCCCTGTCGATGGCGCACTGATCGCAGATCGAGGCGCTCGCGGGCGCCCTCGACCTGGTCAGCGGGATCACCGGGATCCTTCGCCGGATCAGCCCGCCGGCTCCGATCAGGCTTGCGTCGAGGTCGTGTCTGCCTTCGCAAGGAGGCGTCGCACACCTCCGCGGGCGAGCATGAGAACGATGATCAGCGCGGTCACCTGGAAGAAGCCGCCGAGGCGGACGGCGTCGCCGAAAACGAGCGCGACCAGCTCGAGCACGAGGAACTTGCTCCCCGGAAGCACAAGCAGGAGAGTGATCGCACTGACGATGCGAACCGCGGATGTCTTGGCCGTCCGGATCCTGTTCACGATCTTCTTCTTCGCCCACAGCACCACCTCGAGTACGACCTTCAGCAGGATCGCGGTCAGAAGGGCCAACAAGAACGATTCGGAGATGACGTCCGGGAACAGCTGGATGAAGACTCCGAGCACCACCAGGTAGATCAGGACATCGACGAGGTCGATCGGACGGACACGCACCCAGGGAGTGTATCGACGGGCCCGTCGGACGAATGCCCGCAGGTCGATCCTCACCGGGGACGTGTCGTCACGAGCCGCATCGATTCCGGATCGCACGACGCGGAATGCCGCGTCGACCGCCGTCGTTGCCACAGTGGCCTGTCCGGATCATCGCGGAACCCGATCACGCAGCCAGCCGGCGGGCAACAGCGAACCGGAGCACGCCAGACATGACAGAAGTCCTATCCCCTCATCACGATGCCACCGTGCTCGACAATGCCGCCTGGCACGCGCTGTCCGGTCCCCACGCGCGCTTCGCGGAGGGTGATGACCTGGTGCGCCGCTACCAGTCCGACGTCGCCCCCTTCGTGGCGGTGCGGAGTTGGGATGATGCGCGGGTATGGGATTCACTGATCGACCTGGTCGGACACGGGGCGGAGATCGGTCTGTCCGGCGGTGTGCCCGATTTCCCCGATGGCTGGGAGGAATTGTGGCGCGGCGAAGGAGTGCAGCTCGTCGAGACCGACGCGCTCCACCCGGTACCGGACCCAGAAACTGTCCTCCTCGGGGTGGCCGACGTGCCGGAGATGCTCGCGCTGGTCGAACGCAACCAGCCTGGCCCCTTCCTGCCGCGCACGCATGAACTCGGGCGCTACATCGGATTCCGTCGCGAAGGGCGTCTCGTGGCGATGGCGGGCGAGCGCCTGCACCCGGCTGGCTGGACAGAGATCAGTGCGGTCTCCACCGACGATGCGTACCGGCGGCAGGGGCTGGCATCACGGCTCGTGCTGGATGCCGCGTTCCACATCCAGCAGCGGGGAGACCGTGCGCTCATGCACGCGGCGGCGACGAATGTCGGAGCGATCGCGGCATACGAGCGTCTCGGCTTCGCGCTTCGCTCGCGCACGACGTTTGCCGGGGTCCGCGTTCCCTGACCGGGATGAGGACAACCGCGGCCGCGAGGATCAGCCCTGTAAGCCGAGCCGCCAGCGCACGGTGGCTCGAGCCACGACCTCGCCGCTGCGGTCGATGCAGTCAGCAGTGACGTCGAAATCCGTGTCCCCTGTGACCGCGGGCGCGGTGACATGACACACCGCGCGGATGGAGCCACGCGCCTTCTTGAAGTACTGCACCGACATCGCGGAGACGATGCCTCGGGTGCCGTCGGGAAGGTCCGTCAGCAGCGCGAGACCACTGGCCTGCTCCGCGACGTTAACGAGCGCCACGGCGTGGACAGAGCCAAGGTGCTGCCGGTTGGCGCGCCGGTCCGGGATTTCGACCTCGGCGTGACCTGGCGCGAGTACGCGGATGTGCGGGCGCACCGACCGCGAATAGGGCACGCGCCAGCCGAAGATCAGGGAGAAGAGCCAGGTGCCGCCGGGCAGCGGGCTCAGCCGGCGCCACAGTCGCAGGAGGACCTTCCCGGGAGATCGCATAGGAAGATGCTGGCCCTTCGCACCGACGCCGCCTAATCGCCGTCTCACGTTCACGCGGTTCCCGCAGCGACGAAGGGCTGTGCCGGTAGGGCTGCGTCAGTCCGCGGACGCCATGTCCGCCACCTCTCGCACGGTGTCGGCGACCTCCTCGGGAATCGCCGCCTCCATGAAGTGTGGGGAATCCACACTGCGGAGTTCGCCGGCGCGAAGCGGTCCACGAACGTCTGCAGGACACCGGGATATCGGGCGGCATACTCCGGAGTCGCCCAGCTGTACTCCACGCGCGGCTCCGCCGCGGCCGCCAGATAGATCATCGGGACGGCAGGCTGGAGACTGATGGCCGGATTGACGTGCAGCACCCCCCTTCCGGTGCCCCGGTCGGCTTTCGGGCGGTCGCCGCGCCGACCAGTCGCGGTCATTGCTCCGGCTCCTTTGAATCGATCGTGGATACTGCCGAAGTGGACTGCTCGATGACCCGCGCCTGCTCTGACGTCAGTCGATCTCCGCGGCGAGCTGAGCCGAGTCGGAGGAGGGGCTCAAGCAGCCGTACCCAGCCGCGCGGTTGCATGGTGACTCGCGTGGTGACGTCGCAGGATGTCGACGACACCGGTGTGATCGTCGTCGAGAGCGCGAAGCCCAGCGGCGATCCGGGATGGTCGAACGCGATCCGCCGCGGAGGGTCGAACTCGGTGATCGAGTATGCCGTCTCGCTCGTTCGCCCGTGCTCGGACCGGACCATCACGGCCCGGCCGCCCACTCCCGCTGGGCCGTCGTCGAGACGTCGTATTGCGACGACTTCAGCTTCCCACCGCGGATGATTCTCGAAGACATGCGTTCCGATGACATCGAAAGCAGCTTCTGCGCTGCGGTTGACGCGTCGGGTCTTGACGTAGGTGATCATGCTGCTTCTCCTTCTTCAGGTAGCGGCGGCCTGTCCGTCGCGTTCGACGAGGTCACTGAAGGTGACCCCGACGGTGGCGGCCGCATCAGCGGCTCTCGTCGCGGCTCGAGTCGGCAGAGGCAGCAGGCATTCGGTGAGCACGTGAAAGCTCCATGCTTTGAATTCCACGAGCTGCCAGCCGCGGGCCCGGTATGCGTTGAACGTCGGAGCGCTCTGTACGACATCGATGATGTCGACGGCGCGAGGGATGGGAAGCGCTAGCGCGCGCGCGGCAGACCGGCGGCCGTGACGATACCCGGAAAGCCTCCCGGCGCCGGTCGTCGATGTCGGCGAAGGCGCCGGCGGCGGCCGCGGTCGACGGCCGCCGGTCTGCGCGCGCCGCTAGCGCTTCCCATCCCTCGCGCCGTCGACATCATCGATGTCGTACAGAGCGCTCCGACGTTCAACGCATACCGGGCCCGCGGCTGGCAGCTCGTGGAATTCAAAGCATGGAGCTTTCACGTGCTCACCGAATGCCTGCTGCCTCTGCCGACTCGAGCCGCGACGAGAGCCGCTGATGCGGCCGCCACCGTCGGGGTCACCTTCAGTGACCTCGTCGAACGCGACGGACAGGCCGCCGCTACCTGAAGAAGGAGAAGCAGCATGATCACCTACGTCAAGACCCGACGCGTCAACCGCAGCGCAGAAGCTGCTTTCGATGTCATCGGAACGCATGTCTTCGAGAATCATCCGCGGTGGGAAGCTGAAGTCGTCGCAATACGACGTCTCGACGACGGCCCAGCGGGAGTGGGCGGCCGGGCCGTGATGGTCCGGTCCGAGCACGGGCGAACGAGCGAGACGGCATACTCGATCACCGAGTTCGACCCTCCGCGGCGGATCGCGTTCGACCATCCCGGATCGCCGCTGGGCTTCGCGCTCTCGACGACGATCACACCGGTGTCGTCGACATCCTGCGACGTCACCACGCGAGTCACCATGCAACCGCGCGGCTGGGTACGGCTGCTTGAGCCCCTCCTCCGACTCGGCTCAGCTCGCCGCGGAGATCGACTGACGTCAGAGCAGGCGCGGGTCATCGAGCAGTCCACTTCGGCAGTATCCACGATCGATTCAAAGGAGCCGGAGCAATGACCGCGACTGGTCGGCGCGGCGACCGCCCGAAAGCCGACCGGGGCACCGGAAGGGGGGTGCTGCACGTCAATCCGGCCATCAGTCTCCAGCCTGCCGTCCCGATGATCTATCTGGCGGCCGCGGCGGAGCCGCGCGTGGAGTACAGCTGGGCGACTCCGGAGTATGCCGCCCGATATCCCGGTGTCCTGCAGACGTTCGTGGACCGCTTCGCGCCGGCGAACTCCGCAGTGTGGATTCCCCACACTTCATGGAGGCGGCGATTCCCGAGGAGGTCGCCGACACCGTGCGAGAGGTGGCGGACATGGCGTCCGCGGACTGACGCAGCCCTACCGGCACAGCCCTTCGTCGCTGCGGGAACCGCGTGAACGTGAGACGGCGATTAGGCGGCGTCGGTGCGAAGGGCCAGCATCTTCCTATGCGATCTCCCGGGAAGGTCCTCCTGCGACTGTGGCGCCGGCTGAGCCCGCTGCCCGGCGGCACCTGGCTCTTCTCCCTGATCTTCGGCTGGCGCGTGCCCTATTCGCGGTCGGTGCGCCCGCACATCCGCGTACTCGCGCCAGGTCACGCCGAGGTCGAAATCCCGGACCGGCGCGCCAACCGGCAGCACCTTGGCTCTGTCCACGCCGTGGCGCTCGTTAACGTCGCGGAGCAGGCCAGTGGTCTCGCGCTGCTGACGGACCTTCCCGACGGCACCCGAGGCATCGTCTCCGCGATGTCGGTGCAGTACTTCAAGAAGGCGCGTGGCTCCATCCGCGCGGTGTGTCATGTCACCGCGCCCGCGGTCACAGGGGACACGGATTTCGACGTCACTGCTGACTGCATCGACCGCAGCGGCGAGGTCGTGGCTCGAGCCACCGTGCGCTGGCGGCTCGGCTTACAGGGCTGATCCTCGCGGCCGCGGTTGTCCTCATCCCGGTCAGGGAACGCGGACCCCGGCAAACGTCGTGCGCGAGCGAAGCGCGAAGCCGAGACGCTCGTATGCCGCGATCGCTCCGACATTCGTCGCCGCCGCGTGCATGAGCGCACGGTCTCCCCGCTGCTGGATGTGGAACGCGGCATCCAGCACGAGCCGTGATGCCAGCCCCTGCCGCCGGTACGCATCGTCGGTGGAGACCGCACTGATCTCTGTCCAGCCAGCCGGGTGCAGGCGCTCGCCCGCCATCGCCACGAGACGCCCTTCGCGACGGAATCCGATGTAGCGCCCGAGTTCATGCGTGCGCGGCAGGAAGGGGCCAGGCTGGTTGCGTTCGACCAGCGCGAGCATCTCCGGCACGTCGGCCACCCCGAGGAGGACAGTTTCTGGGTCCGGTACCGGGTGGAGCGCGTCGGTCTCGACGAGCTGCACTCCTTCGCCGCGCCACAATTCCTCCCAGCCATCGGGGAAATCGGGCACACCGCCGGACAGACCGATCTCCGCCCCGTGTCCGACCAGGTCGATCAGTGAATCCCATACCCGCGCATCATCCCAACTCCGCACCGCCACGAAGGGGGCGACGTCGGACTGGTAGCGGCGCACCAGGTCATCACCCTCCGCGAAGCGCGCGTGGGGACCGGACAGCGCGTGCCAGGCGGCATTGTCGAGCACGGTGGCATCGTGATGAGGGGATAGGACTTCTGTCATGTCTGGCGTGCTCCGGTTCGCTGTTGCCCGCCGGCTGGCTGCGTGATCGGGTTCCGCGATGATCCGGACAGGCCACTGTGGCAACGACGGCGGTCGACGCGGCATTCCGCGTCGTGCGATCCGGAATCGATGCGGCTCGTGACGACACGTCCCCGGTGAGGATCGACCTGCGGGCATTCGTCCGACGGGCCCGTCGATACACTCCCTGGGTGCGTGTCCGTCCGATCGACCTCGTCGATGTCCTGATCTACCTGGTGGTGCTCGGAGTCTTCATCCAGCTGTTCCCGGACGTCATCTCCGAATCGTTCTTGTTGGCCCTTCTGACCGCGATCCTGCTGAAGGTCGTACTCGAGGTGGTGCTGTGGGCGAAGAAGAAGATCGTGAACAGGATCCGGACGGCCAAGACATCCGCGGTTCGCATCGTCAGTGCGATCACTCTCCTGCTTGTGCTTCCGGGGAGCAAGTTCCTCGTGCTCGAGCTGGTCGCGCTCGTTTTCGGCGACGCCGTCCGCCTCGGCGGCTTCTTCCAGGTGACCGCGCTGATCATCGTTCTCATGCTCGCCCGCGGAGGTGTGCGACGCCTCCTTGCGAAGGCAGACACGACCTCGACGCAAGCCTGATCGGAGCCGGCGGGCTGATCCGGCGAAGGATCCCGGTGATCCCGCTGACCAGGTCGAGGGCGCCCGCGAGCGCCTCGATCTGCGATCAGTGCGCCATCGACAGGGCGTCCGGGCGGGCGTACGCTGACGCTCATCACCCAGGAGCGACAGTGAAAAGGCGCCACGCAGAACACGCCATCAGCGAAGACGAGCGGATCGCTCGGTATGCCTATGTCCTCGGGAACGTTCCCGCGAGTATCGCCGACAGAGCGTACGCGGCCGCCTACACGCGGCTTTCCGCAGCGCAACGGCGGGAGATCGTCGGCCAGTTGCGCTCGGAGTTGCCCGTCGCCCCGCAGGAACCGGCATCCGACGACCCGAACGAGTTCGCCGTGCTCATGCGCGATCTGCACGCGCGCAACGCGCTGGTCCGCATTCCCGGTGCGGCCATCATCGCGACCGAGTTCGTCGCGAGCCCTCCGATCGTCGCCTACTTCACGACAGGCGCAGGGTCGGTGACCATGGACCAGCAGCCGCCCTGGGTGCACGATCTGGCCGGTCACGAAACCGCCCCCATCGATGGAGGAAGAATCCACCACCGCCGTGGGGCGAACTCGGGCGAGTGGTACGGGAGCTGAGGGCGACGAGGCTCAATCGAGGGTTCCCGATACCCGCCCCCGTTGGGGACCGGCGCCCTCACGGGCAGACGCGGACCCTGCGCCCCTCGAAGGTGACGATGTCGCCGAGCTGAAGCTGCCGTCCGCGGCGACGGTCGACCTCGCCGTTCACGCTCACGTAGCCGTCGATGATGGCCTCTTTGACGTCTCCACCGGAGTCGAGGAGCCCAGCGAACTTCAGGAACTGCCCGAGGCGGATGATCTCGCCGCCGATCGGAACGTCGTCGATCGGAGCCGGGTTCGTCATGCCGGAATGCTAGCCGACCAGGTCCTGCCCGCAGGACCGTCGGGTTCCGCGCAAGGTCACGCGACCTATGACAGCCGTCAGGGATGAGCCGGCGGGCGGTTCCCGAGATCGCGCGCGTCAGGCGCTCTCTGCGAGAGTCCGGTCAGCCACCGCCGCTGCTCGCGCGTGAGGAGGATGGCGAAGATACCCCAGAGGCCGATGTCGTCTACGAAGCCCAAGGGGCCGAGTACAAGTTCGGGGATCAGGTCGATCGGCGCGAACGTGTAGATGACAGCGGCGATCGCGGCGACCCACGTCGTCGGCGCGACGCGATGCTGCCGCCTCTTGACGGCCTTGAGGAAACTCCACCACATTCGCCCAGTGTGCGCCAGGACGTGAACAATGCCGGACTGCTGCGGAAGTTTGACTGCAAGTTCACAGCGATCACCAAGTCTTGAGTGATCTCGGTGATACCCCGGTGCGCCTTGATGAGGTCCGCTGTCCCGGCCGAATCTCCTGCCCCTGTGGCGCAAGTGCGTCGGCCGGGAACGCGATCAGGCAGACTCGTCGTTCGCGGTCGCTTCGATCCAGTCGACTGCTTCGTCGGAGAGATAGAACCCCTCGGTTCCGGCTTCACCGATCCACCACGCGTCCGATGTCAATGACCCGCCTGCTGCCACGATCTTGCTCAAGACCTCTGTGGAGACGGCGTCGCCGTTGTGGGCAATCAGCCACGCCTGCGCGTCACCGTCCAGCAGCGGCCACCACTCGATGGTTTTCATCCGCTCAGACTGTCATCGATGGGCGCCGACCGTAAGGTGACAGCCGTCGAGCCATCGTCCCCGCGAGCTCGACCGCTACCGCGAGACGCCAGCGCATCGCGGAGCGTGAATCGCGTGGCGGCCCGGGTTGTCCGACGGGCCGTCAGGCGCAAGACGGGCCGGGAGCAAGCCGACAGTTCGTCAGGGCGTCGGATCTGATTCCTCGGACTAGCGCTCAACCCCATGACCGCCGCGCGGTTCTGAATCCGGTGCAGAGCGGTACCGTTGGCGCCATGGCAGGTTGGACAGACTTCGCGGTCATCACGGGTGGCGCGTCTGCAGCGCTTGTGGGTCTTCTCTTCGTTGCCGTGTCGGTTCGCGCGGAGCACATCGCCCAGTCGAAGGTGCTGCGTGCTCGCCTCGCACAGATTCTGACCATCTTCGTAGGCGTACTGGCCGCAAGCATCGCGATAGCACTGCCGAACCCTGCCGGATGGATCCTCGGGGTAGAGCTGATCGCCGTCTCGCTACTCATGGCGGCATCCCTGATCGTGCTGGGCAGTCGTGCCGAGCGGGCGGCCACCGTCGCACCACTCGAGCGGATTCTGGAGAAGCTGAACCCGAACATCACGACCGCGGCACTGATACTCCTCGGCGGCACAGGGCTCCTGTTGGGGTTCACTGCTGGGCTGTTCCTGGTCGCAATCGCGGCTCTGGTCGCATTCATCGGCGGTGTCATCGGAGCCTGGCTCGTTCTGGTCCGACCCGCGGGGTGACCAACGAGGCCGGAAAAGCGGCGAGGCCGTGAGTGGGCTCTCGTCGCTCGGTGGCAGCGCTTGCGCTTTCCGGCCTACCCATATTCGCGCGCACTGGGAGGATCGGCGGTCCGAACCTGTCGGCGCTGAGATCGTGCAGTCTCGAGGGTCTCAACGAGGCCGCGAATGTCTCAACCCGCGTGAGAACTCACATTGGAGGGGATGACGGGAATCGAACCCGCGCTATCAGCTTGGGAAGCTGAAGTTCTGCCATTGAACTACATCCCCGCACGCCGTGAGGCGCGGAGCCAGCATAACAAAAGCTCCACGGCGCCGAGCCCGCGCGACGTACGTCGAGCGCTCGGCTGTCACAACACGTCGTCGGGCGCGCCGATCGCGACAGGGGAGCGGCCGACGACGACGGGGGAGCCGACGACAGGGGAGCGGCAGACGATGACAAGGGAGCGGCGGACGACGACGGAGGCAGCGGCATCCCACCCCAACGGATGCTCGCTAGGCTTGCGGCGTGCTGCTCTCAGACCGCGACATCCGCCTCGAGATCGACGCCCGACGCATCGGGCTCGAGCCGTGGGAACCCGAGATGGTCCAGCCGTCGAGTGTGGACGTGCGACTGGATCGCTACTTCCGGCTCTTCGACAACCACAAGTATCCGTTCATCGATCCGGCCGAGGACCAACCCGAGCTGACGCACCTGATCGAGACCACCCCGCTGGAGCCGTTCATCCTGCACCCCGGCGAGTTCGTCCTCGGCAGCACGTTCGAGCTCATCACGCTCCCGGACGACATCGCGGCCCGGCTCGAGGGCAAGTCCTCGCTCGGCCGGCTCGGACTGCTGACGCACTCCACCGCCGGATTCATCGACCCGGGATTCACCGGCCACGTGACCCTCGAGCTGTCGAACGTAGCGACCCTGCCGATCAAGCTGTGGCCGGGCATGAAGATCGGCCAGTTGTGCTTCTTCCGCCTGTCCTCGCCGACGGAGAACCCCTACGGCTCGGGCCCCTACGGCAATCGGTATCAGGGCCAACGGGGGCCGACGGCATCCCGCTCATTCCAGAATTTCCACCGCAGCGATGTGGGAACAACGGATGCCGGGGCCGGCGGGCGCTGAGCACGCCAGCCGTCAGCGACGCCGGAGTGCGCGACCGAAGACGACGTGACCGTCTGCGCTCGCCGGTAGCGGCTAGATGCCCACCACGAGCGCGAGCGACGTATCCCCGCACGCGATGACCTCGACTCCGGCCGCAAGCCGTGTGCGCACGGGCTGAGAGTCGCGCAGGGGGATCAGTGCGTCAGCCAGATCCGCCAGCCTCAGCATGGATCCGGGCTCTCGGCGTGCGTCGGTCGCCGTGACGATCCGGCCCGACGCGTTGACGACCGCGATCGACTCGTCGCCGGCCCGCAGCAGAGGCAGCAGCTCGTGCTCGAGCCGGTCCACGAGCACGTCGGTGCCGACGACGCCCAGCAGCCGGTCATCCACGACGACCGGGCTGGTGATGGTGACGGTGTAGTCGTCGGTGCACACGTAGTCCACGTACGGCCCGGTCACATGGCGGTTTCCGGTCTTGGCGGGCAGGCGCCACCACTCCAGCGCCGTGTAGTCGCGGAACTGATCGCTCGCTGGATCGTCCACCGTGGCAAGACGACGGATGCCGTCACCTCCGCCGAGCCACCAGGCAAGATGCCAGTGCGCATCGGAGAGAACTCCGGGGGCGGCCACGAAACCGGCCCCCGTGACGAGACCATCGGCGGCGAGCGCCGGAACGGCGAACGCCTCCACGAGCGGATCGAGCGTCGCGGCGTTCGGAGCGTGATCCGCGGCGAGGTGCGCCTGCAGGAGATCGCGCCATTCGTCGATGGTCGTGAACAGCCGGTCGATGGTTTCGGCGACGCGCTCCGCGATGTGCACCGGCGACACGCTCGCGGTCGTTCCCAACGTCGGGGGATTCATCACGCTCCCTCCCGGGTGAGGTCGGCGGACGCCTCGATCCGGACCTTCTCGTCCACCAGCCAGT
>NZ_BAAAWH010000004.1 GCF_039534975.1 Microbacterium terregens | reverse complement strand
GCGCACCTCGCCGCGGATCACGCTCCGAACGCCGCGACGCTCGATCCGCTCGTGGAGGCGTTCGCCGTTCCGGCGCTCGCCGCCGATGGTCTCGTCACGGGGGCCGGTTTCGTGGCCGCCCCCGGAGTTCTCTCCGATGCGCACTGGCATCTTGCCTGGTGGCTCGGCGGAGGTGACGGCATCCGTCGTCTTGCCACGGTGGACGATCCAGCGAGCGATCAGTTCCGCGACTACACGGCGCTGGAGTGGTGGCGCCTGCCCGCCAAGACCGGAAACCGCCATGTGACCGGGCCGTACGTGGACTACGTGTGCACCGACGACTACACCGTCACCATCACCAGCCCGGTCGTCGTGGATGACCGGCTGCTGGGCGTCGTCGGCACCGACGTGCTCGTGGACCGGCTCGAGCACGAGCTGCTGCCTCTGCTGCGGGCCGGCGACGAGTCGATCGCGGTCGTCAACGCGTCGGGCCGGATCGTCACGGCGACCGACGCACGCCGAGAGCCCGGATCCATGCTGAGGCTGGCGGATCTGGCTGACGCACTGATCCCCCTGCGCGACTCTCAGCCCGTGCGCACACGGCTTGCGGCCGGAGTCGAGGTCATCGCGTGCGGGGATACGTCGCTCGCGCTCGTGGTGGGCATCTAGCCGCTACCGGCGAGCGCAGACGGTCACGTCGTCTTCGGTCGCGCACTCCGGCGTCGCTGACGGCTGGCGTGCTCAGCGCCCGCCGGCCCCGGCATCCGTTGTTCCCACATCGCTGCGGTGGAAATTCTGGAATGAGCGGGATGCCGTCGGCCCCGTTGGCCCTGATACCGATTGCCGTAGGGGCCCGAGCCGTAGGGGTTCTCCGTCGGCGAGGACAGGCGGAAGAAGCACAACTGGCCGATCTTCATGCCCGGCCACAGCTTGATCGGCAGGGTCGCTACGTTCGACAGCTCGAGGGTCACGTGGCCGGTGAATCCCGGGTCGATGAATCCGGCGGTGGAGTGCGTCAGCAGTCCGAGCCGGCCGAGCGAGGACTTGCCCTCGAGCCGGGCCGCGATGTCGTCCGGGAGCGTGATGAGCTCGAACGTGCTGCCGAGGACGAACTCGCCGGGGTGCAGGATGAACGGCTCCAGCGGGGTGGTCTCGATCAGGTGCGTCAGCTCGGGTTGGTCCTCGGCCGGATCGATGAACGGATACTTGTGGTTGTCGAAGAGCCGGAAGTAGCGATCCAGTCGCACGTCCACACTCGACGGCTGGACCATCTCGGGTTCCCACGGCTCGAGCCCGATGCGTCGGGCGTCGATCTCGAGGCGGATGTCGCGGTCTGAGAGCAGCACGCCGCAAGCTAGCGAGCATCCGTTGGGGTGGCGATGCCGCTGCCTCCGTCGTCGTCCGCCGCTCCCTTGTCATCGTCTGCCGCTCCCCTGTCGTCGGCTCCCCCGTCGTCGTCGGCCGCTCCCCTGTCGCGATCGGCGCGCCCGACGACGTGTTGTGACAGCCGAGCGCTCGACGTACGTCGCGCGGCTCGGCGCCGTGGAGCTTTTGTTATGCTGGCTCCGCGCCTCACGGCCGATGATGTAGTGGCAGAACTTCAGCTTCCCACTGAAGCGGGTTCGATTTCCATCGCCTCCAATGTGAGTTCTCACGCGGGTTGAGACATTCGCGGCCTCGTTGAGACCCTCGAGACTGCACGATCTCAGCGCCGACAGGTTCGGACCGCCGATCCACCTGCCCAGTGCGCGCGAATATGGAAGCGGAAAGCGCACAAGCGAGAGCCACCGAGCGACGAGAGCCCACCACGGCCTCGCCGCTGGTCACCCTCGTTGGTCACCCCGCGGGTCGGACCAGAACGAGCCAGGCTCCGATGACACCGCCGATGAATGCGACCAGAGCCGCGATTGCGACCAGGAACAGCCCAGCAGTGAACCCCAACAGGAGCCCTGTGCCGCCGAGGAGTATCAGTGCCGCGGTCGTGATGTTCGGGTTCAGCTTCTCCAGAATCCGCTCGAGTGGTGCGACGGTGGCCGCCCGCTCGGCACGACTGCCCAGCACGATCAGGGATGCCGCCATGAGTAGCGAGACGGCGATCAGCTCTACCCCGAGGATCATCCGGCAGGGTTCGGCAGTGCTATCGCGATGCTTTGCGGCCAGTACGCCTACGAAGATGGTCAGAATCTGTGCGAGGCGAGCACGCAGCACCTTCGACTGGGCGATGTGCTCCGCGCGAACCGACACGGCAACGAAGAGAAGACCCACAAGCGCTGCAGACGCGCCACCCGTGATGACCGCGAAGTCTGTCCAACCTGCCATGGCGCCAACGGTACCGCTCTGCACCGGATTCAGAACCGCGCGGCGGTCATGGGGTTGAGCGCTAGTCCGAGGAATCAGATCCGACGCCCTGACGAACTGTCGGCTTGCTCCCGGCCCGTCTTGCGCCTGACGGCCCGTCGGACAACCCGGGCCGCCACGCGATTCACGCTCCGCGATGCGCTGGCGTCTCGCGGTAGCGGTCGAGCTCGCGGGGACGATGGCTCGACGGCTGTCACCTTACGGTCGGCGCCCATCGATGACAGTCTGAGCGGATGAAAACCATCGAGTGGTGGCCGCTGCTGGACGGTGACGCGCAGGCGTGGCTGATTGCCCACAACGGCGACGCCGTCTCCACAGAGGTCTTGAGCAAGATCGTGGCAGCAGGCGGGTCATTGACATCGGACGCGTGGTGGATCGGTGAAGCCGGAACCGAGGGGTTCTATCTCTCCGACGAAGCAGTCGACTGGATCGAAGCGACCGCGAACGACGAGTCTGCCTGATCGCGTTCCCGGCCGACGCACTTGCGCCACAGGGGCAGGAGATTCGGCCGGGACAGCGGACCTCATCAAGGCGCACCGGGGTATCACCGAGATCACTCAAGACTTGGTGATCGCTGTGAACTTGCAGTCAAACTTCCGCAGCAGTCCGGCATTGTTCACGTCCTGGCGCACACTGGGCGAATGTGGTGGAGTTTCCTCAAGGCCGTCAAGAGGCGGCAGCATCGCGTCGCGCCGACGACGTGGGTCGCCGCGATCGCCGCTGTCATCTACACGTTCGCGCCGATCGACCTGATCCCCGAACTTGTACTCGGCCCCTTGGGCTTCGTAGACGACATCGGCCTCTGGGGTATCTTCGCCATCCTCCTCACGCGCGAGCAGCGGCGGTGGCTGACCGGACTCTCGCAGAGAGCGCCTGACGCGCGCGATCTCGGGAACCGCCCGCCGGCTCATCCCTGACGGCTGTCATAGGTCGCGTGACCTTGCGCGGAACCCGACGGTCCTGCGGGCAGGACCTGGTCGGCTAGCATTCCGGCATGACGAACCCGGCTCCGATCGACGACGTTCCGATCGGCGGCGAGATCATCCGCCTCGGGCAGTTCCTGAAGTTCGCTGGGCTCCTCGACTCCGGTGGAGACGTCAAAGAGGCCATCATCGACGGCTACGTGAGCGTGAACGGCGAGGTCGACCGTCGCCGCGGACGGCAGCTTCAGCTCGGCGACATCGTCACCTTCGAGGGGCGCAGGGTCCGCGTCTGCCCGTGAGGGCGCCGGTCCCCAACGGGGGCGGGTATCGGGAACCCTCGATTGAGCCTCGTCGCCCTCAGCTCCCGTACCACTCGCCCGAGTTCGCCCCACGGCGGTGGTGGATTCTTCCTCCATCGATGGGGGCGGTTTCGTGACCGGCCAGATCGTGCACCCAGGGCGGCTGCTGGTCCATGGTCACCGACCCTGCGCCTGTCGTGAAGTAGGCGACGATCGGAGGGCTCGCGACGAACTCGGTCGCGATGATGGCCGCACCGGGAATGCGGACCAGCGCGTTGCGCGCGTGCAGATCGCGCATGAGCACGGCGAACTCGTTCGGGTCGTCGGATGCCGGTTCCTGCGGGGCGACGGGCAACTCCGAGCGCAACTGGCCGACGATCTCCCGCCGTTGCGCTGCGGAAAGCCGCGTGTAGGCGGCCGCGTACGCTCTGTCGGCGATACTCGCGGGAACGTTCCCGAGGACATAGGCATACCGAGCGATCCGCTCGTCTTCGCTGATGGCGTGTTCTGCGTGGGCCTTTTCACTGTCGCTCCTGGGTGATGAGCGTCAGCGTACGCCCGCCCGGACGCCCTGTCGATGGCGCACTGATCGCAGATCGAGGCGCTCGCGGGCGCCCTCGACCTGGTCAGCGGGATCACCGGGATCCTTCGCCGGATCAGCCCGCCGGCTCCGATCAGGCTTGCGTCGAGGTCGTGTCTGCCTTCGCAAGGAGGCGTCGCACACCTCCGCGGGCGAGCATGAGAACGATGATCAGCGCGGTCACCTGGAAGAAGCCGCCGAGGCGGACGGCGTCGCCGAAAACGAGCGCGACCAGCTCGAGCACGAGGAACTTGCTCCCCGGAAGCACAAGCAGGAGAGTGATCGCACTGACGATGCGAACCGCGGATGTCTTGGCCGTCCGGATCCTGTTCACGATCTTCTTCTTCGCCCACAGCACCACCTCGAGTACGACCTTCAGCAGGATCGCGGTCAGAAGGGCCAACAAGAACGATTCGGAGATGACGTCCGGGAACAGCTGGATGAAGACTCCGAGCACCACCAGGTAGATCAGGACATCGACGAGGTCGATCGGACGGACACGCACCCAGGGAGTGTATCGACGGGCCCGTCGGACGAATGCCCGCAGGTCGATCCTCACCGGGGACGTGTCGTCACGAGCCGCATCGATTCCGGATCGCACGACGCGGAATGCCGCGTCGACCGCCGTCGTTGCCACAGTGGCCTGTCCGGATCATCGCGGAACCCGATCACGCAGCCAGCCGGCGGGCAACAGCGAACCGGAGCACGCCAGACATGACAGAAGTCCTATCCCCTCATCACGATGCCACCGTGCTCGACAATGCCGCCTGGCACGCGCTGTCCGGTCCCCACGCGCGCTTCGCGGAGGGTGATGACCTGGTGCGCCGCTACCAGTCCGACGTCGCCCCCTTCGTGGCGGTGCGGAGTTGGGATGATGCGCGGGTATGGGATTCACTGATCGACCTGGTCGGACACGGGGCGGAGATCGGTCTGTCCGGCGGTGTGCCCGATTTCCCCGATGGCTGGGAGGAATTGTGGCGCGGCGAAGGAGTGCAGCTCGTCGAGACCGACGCGCTCCACCCGGTACCGGACCCAGAAACTGTCCTCCTCGGGGTGGCCGACGTGCCGGAGATGCTCGCGCTGGTCGAACGCAACCAGCCTGGCCCCTTCCTGCCGCGCACGCATGAACTCGGGCGCTACATCGGATTCCGTCGCGAAGGGCGTCTCGTGGCGATGGCGGGCGAGCGCCTGCACCCGGCTGGCTGGACAGAGATCAGTGCGGTCTCCACCGACGATGCGTACCGGCGGCAGGGGCTGGCATCACGGCTCGTGCTGGATGCCGCGTTCCACATCCAGCAGCGGGGAGACCGTGCGCTCATGCACGCGGCGGCGACGAATGTCGGAGCGATCGCGGCATACGAGCGTCTCGGCTTCGCGCTTCGCTCGCGCACGACGTTTGCCGGGGTCCGCGTTCCCTGACCGGGATGAGGACAACCGCGGCCGCGAGGATCAGCCCTGTAAGCCGAGCCGCCAGCGCACGGTGGCTCGAGCCACGACCTCGCCGCTGCGGTCGATGCAGTCAGCAGTGACGTCGAAATCCGTGTCCCCTGTGACCGCGGGCGCGGTGACATGACACACCGCGCGGATGGAGCCACGCGCCTTCTTGAAGTACTGCACCGACATCGCGGAGACGATGCCTCGGGTGCCGTCGGGAAGGTCCGTCAGCAGCGCGAGACCACTGGCCTGCTCCGCGACGTTAACGAGCGCCACGGCGTGGACAGAGCCAAGGTGCTGCCGGTTGGCGCGCCGGTCCGGGATTTCGACCTCGGCGTGACCTGGCGCGAGTACGCGGATGTGCGGGCGCACCGACCGCGAATAGGGCACGCGCCAGCCGAAGATCAGGGAGAAGAGCCAGGTGCCGCCGGGCAGCGGGCTCAGCCGGCGCCACAGTCGCAGGAGGACCTTCCCGGGAGATCGCATAGGAAGATGCTGGCCCTTCGCACCGACGCCGCCTAATCGCCGTCTCACGTTCACGCGGTTCCCGCAGCGACGAAGGGCTGTGCCGGTAGGGCTGCGTCAGTCCGCGGACGCCATGTCCGCCACCTCTCGCACGGTGTCGGCGACCTCCTCGGGAATCGCCGCCTCCATGAAGTGTGGGGAATCCACACTGCGGAGTTCGCCGGCGCGAAGCGGTCCACGAACGTCTGCAGGACACCGGGATATCGGGCGGCATACTCCGGAGTCGCCCAGCTGTACTCCACGCGCGGCTCCGCCGCGGCCGCCAGATAGATCATCGGGACGGCAGGCTGGAGACTGATGGCCGGATTGACGTGCAGCACCCCCCTTCCGGTGCCCCGGTCGGCTTTCGGGCGGTCGCCGCGCCGACCAGTCGCGGTCATTGCTGCCGGCTCCTTTGAATCGATCGTGGATACTGCCGAAGTGGACTGCTCGATGACCCGCGCCTGCTCTGACGTCAGTCGATCTCCGCGGCGAGCTGAGCCGAGTCGGAGGAGGGGCTCAAGCAGCCGTACCCAGCCGCGCGGTTGCATGGTGACTCGCGTGGTGACGTCGCAGGATGTCGACGACACCGGTGTGATCGTCGTCGAGAGCGCGAAGCCCAGCGGCGATCCGGGATGGTCGAACGCGATCCGCCGCGGAGGGTCGAACTCGGTGATCGAGTATGCCGTCTCGCTCGTTCGCCCGTGCTCGGACCGGACCATCACGGCCCGGCCGCCCACTCCCGCTGGGCCGTCGTCGAGACGTCGTATTGCGACGACTTCAGCTTCCCACCGCGGATGATTCTCGAAGACATGCGTTCCGATGACATCGAAAGCAGCTTCTGCGCTGCGGTTGACGCGTCGGGTCTTGACGTAGGTGATCATGCTGCTTCTCCTTCTTCAGGTAGCGGCGGCCTGTCCGTCGCGTTCGACGAGGTCACTGAAGGTGACCCCGACGGTGGCGGCCGCATCAGCGGCTCTCGTCGCGGCTCGAGTCGGCAGAGGCAGCAGGCATTCGGTGAGCACGTGAAAGCTCCATGCTTTGAATTCCACGAGCTGCCAGCCGCGGGCCCGGTATGCGTTGAACGTCGGAGCGCTCTGTACGACATCGATGATGTCGACGGCGCGAGGGATGGGAAGCGCTAGCGGCGCGCGCAGACCGGCGGCCGTGACGATACGCGTGAAAGCCTCCCGGCGCCGGTGGTCGATGTCGGCGAAGACGCCCGCGGCGGCCGGGGTCGATCGCGGCCGCCGGTCTGCGCGCGCCGCTAGCGCTTCCCATCCCTCGCGCCGTCGACATCATCGATGTCGTACAGAGCGCTCCGACGTTCAACGCATACCGGGCCCGCGGCTGGCAGCTCGTGGAATTCAAAGCATGGAGCTTTCACGTGCTCACCGAATGCCTGCTGCCTCTGCCGACTCGAGCCGCGACGAGAGCCGCTGATGCGGCCGCCACCGTCGGGGTCACCTTCAGTGACCTCGTCGAACGCGACGGACAGGCCGCCGCTACCTGAAGAAGGAGAAGCAGCATGATCACCTACGTCAAGACCCGACGCGTCAACCGCAGCGCAGAAGCTGCTTTCGATGTCATCGGAACGCATGTCTTCGAGAGAATCCGCGGTGGGGGAGCTGAAGTCGTCGCAATACGACGTCTCGACGACGGCCCAGCGGGAGTGGGCGGCCGGGCCGTGATGGTCCGGTCCGAGCACGGGCGAACGAGCGAGACGGCATACTCGATCACCGAGTTCGACCCTCCGCGGCGGATCGCGTTCGACCATCCCGGATCGCCGCTGGGCTTCGCGCTCTCGACGACGATCACACCGGTGTCGTCGACATCCTGCGACGTCACCACGCGAGTCACCATGCAACCGCGCGGCTGGGTACGGCTGCTTGAGCCCCTCCTCCGACTCGGCTCAGCTCGCCGCGGAGATCGACTGACGTCAGAGCAGGCGCGGGTCATCGAGCAGTCCACTTCGGCAGTATCCACGATCGATTCAAAGGAGCCGGAGCAATGACCGCGACTGGTCGGCGCGGCGACCGCCCGAAAGCCGACCGGGGCACCGGAAGGGGGGTGCTGCACGTCAATCCGGCCATCAGTCTCCAGCCTGCCGTCCCGATGATCTATCTGGCGGCCGCGGCGGAGCCGCGCGTGGAGTACAGCTGGGCGACTCCGGAGTATGCCGCCCGATATCCCGGTGTCCTGCAGACGTTCGTGGACCGCTTCGCGCCGGCGAACTCCGCAGTGTGGATTCCCCACACTTCATGGAGGCGGCGATTCCCGAGGAGGTCGCCGACACCGTGCGAGAGGTGGCGGACATGGCGTCCGCGGACTGACGCAGCCCTACCGGCACAGCCCTTCGTCGCTGCGGGAACCGCGTGAACGTGAGACGGCGATTAGGCGGCGTCGGTGCGAAGGCCAGCATCTTCCTATGCGATCTCCCGGGAAGGTCCTCCTGCGACTGTGGCGCCGGCTGAGCCCGCTGCCCGCGGCACCTGGCTCTTCTCCCTGATCTTCGGCTGGCGCGTGCCCTATTCGCGGTCGGTGCGCCCGCACATCCGCGTACTCGCGCCAGGTCACGCCGAGGTCGAAATCCCGGACCGGCGCGCCAACCGGCAGCACCTTGGCTCTGTCCACGCCGTGGCGCTCGTTAACGTCGCGGAGCAGGCCAGTGGTCTCGCGCTGCTGACGGACCTTCCCGACGGCACCCGAGGCATCGTCTCCGCGATGTCGGTGCAGTACTTCAAGAAGGCGCGTGGCTCCATCCGCGCGGTGTGTCATGTCACCGCGCCCGCGGTCACAGGGGACACGGATTTCGACGTCACTGCTGACTGCATCGACCGCAGCGGCGAGGTCGTGGCTCGAGCCACCGTGCGCTGGCGGCTCGGCTTACAGGGCTGATCCTCGCGGCCGCGGTTGTCCTCATCCCGGTCAGGGAACGCGGACCCCGGCAAACGTCGTGCGCGAGCGAAGCGCGAAGCCGAGACGCTCGTATGCCGCGATCGCTCCGACATTCGTCGCCGCCGCGTGCATGAGCGCACGGTCTCCCGCTGCTGGATGTGGAACGCGGCATCCAGCACGAGCCGTGATGCCAGCCCCTGCCGCCGGTACGCATCGTCGGTGGAGACCGCACTGATCTCTGTCCAGCCAGCCGGGTGCAGGCGCTCGCCCGCCATCGCCACGAGACGCCCTTCGCGACGGAATCCGATGTAGCGCCCGAGTTCATGCGTGCGCGGCAGGAAGGGGCCAGGCTGGTTGCGTTCGACCAGCGCGAGCATCTCCGGCACGTCGGCCACCCCGAGGAGGACAGTTTCTGGGTCCGGTACCGGGTGGAGCGCGTCGGTCTCGACGAGCTGCACTCCTTCGCCGCGCCACAATTCCTCCCAGCCATCGGGGAAATCGGGCACACCGCCGGACAGACCGATCTCCGCCCCGTGTCCGACCAGGTCGATCAGTGAATCCCATACCCGCGCATCATCCCAACTCCGCACCGCCACGAAGGGGGCGACGTCGGACTGGTAGCGGCGCACCAGGTCATCACCCTCCGCGAAGCGCGCGTGGGGACCGGACAGCGCGTGCCAGGCGGCATTGTCGAGCACGGTGGCATCGTGATGAGGGGATAGGACTTCTGTCATGTCTGGCGTGCTCCGGTTCGCTGTTGCCCGCCGGCTGGCTGCGTGATCGGGTTCCGCGATGATCCGGACAGGCCACTGTGGCAACGACGGCGGTCGACGCGGCATTCCGCGTCGTGCGATCCGGAATCGATGCGGCTCGTGACGACACGTCCCCGGTGAGGATCGACCTGCGGGCATTCGTCCGACGGGCCCGTCGATACACTCCCTGGGTGCGTGTCCGTCCGATCGACCTCGTCGATGTCCTGATCTACCTGGTGGTGCTCGGAGTCTTCATCCAGCTGTTCCCGGACGTCATCTCCGAATCGTTCTTGTTGGCCCTTCTGACCGCGATCCTGCTGAAGGTCGTACTCGAGGTGGTGCTGTGGGCGAAGAAGAAGATCGTGAACAGGATCCGGACGGCCAAGACATCCGCGGTTCGCATCGTCAGTGCGATCACTCTCCTGCTTGTGCTTCCGGGGAGCAAGTTCCTCGTGCTCGAGCTGGTCGCGCTCGTTTTCGGCGACGCCGTCCGCCTCGGCGGCTTCTTCCAGGTGACCGCGCTGATCATCGTTCTCATGCTCGCCCGCGGAGGTGTGCGACGCCTCCTTGCGAAGGCAGACACGACCTCGACGCAAGCCTGATCGGAGCCGGCGGGCTGATCCGGCGAAGGATCCCGGTGATCCCGCTGACCAGGTCGAGGGCGCCCGCGAGCGCCTCGATCTGCGATCAGTGCGCCATCGACAGGGCGTCCGGGCGGGCGTACGCTGACGCTCATCACCCAGGAGCGACAGTGAAAAGGCGCCACGCAGAACACGCCATCAGCGAAGACGAGCGGATCGCTCGGTATGCCTATGTCCTCGGGAACGTTCCCGCGAGTATCGCCGACAGAGCGTACGCGGCCGCCTACACGCGGCTTTCCGCAGCGCAACGGCGGGAGATCGTCGGCCAGTTGCGCTCGGAGTTGCCCGTCGCCCCGCAGGAACCGGCATCCGACGACCCGAACGAGTTCGCCGTGCTCATGCGCGATCTGCACGCGCGCAACGCGCTGGTCCGCATTCCCGGTGCGGCCATCATCGCGACCGAGTTCGTCGCGAGCCCTCCGATCGTCGCCTACTTCACGACAGGCGCAGGGTCGGTGACCATGGACCAGCAGCCGCCCTGGGTGCACGATCTGGCCGGTCACGAAACCGCCCCCATCGATGGAGGAAGAATCCACCACCGCCGTGGGGCGAACTCGGGCGAGTGGTACGGGAGCTGAGGGCGACGAGGCTCAATCGAGGGTTCCCGATACCCGCCCCCGTTGGGGACCGGCGCCCTCACGGGCAGACGCGGACCCTGCGCCCCTCGAAGGTGACGATGTCGCCGAGCTGAAGCTGCCGTCCGCGGCGACGGTCGACCTCGCCGTTCACGCTCACGTAGCCGTCGATGATGGCCTCTTTGACGTCTCCACCGGAGTCGAGGAGCCCAGCGAACTTCAGGAACTGCCCGAGGCGGATGATCTCGCCGCCGATCGGAACGTCGTCGATCGGAGCCGGGTTCGTCATGCCGGAATGCTAGCCGACCAGGTCCTGCCCGCAGGACCGTCGGGTTCCGCGCAAGGTCACGCGACCTATGACAGCCGTCAGGGATGAGCCGGCGGGCGGTTCCCGAGATCGCGCGCGTCAGGCGCTCTCTGCGAGAGTCCGGTCAGCCACCGCCGCTGCTCGCGCGTGAGGAGGATGGCGAAGATACCCCAGAGGCCGATGTCGTCTACGAAGCCCAAGGGGCCGAGTACAAGTTCGGGGATCAGGTCGATCGGCGCGAACGTGTAGATGACAGCGGCGATCGCGGCGACCCACGTCGTCGGCGCGACGCGATGCTGCCGCCTCTTGACGGCCTTGAGGAAACTCCACCACATTCGCCCAGTGTGCGCCAGGACGTGAACAATGCCGGACTGCTGCGGAAGTTTGACTGCAAGTTCACAGCGATCACCAAGTCTTGAGTGATCTCGGTGATACCCCGGTGCGCCTTGATGAGGTCCGCTGTCCCGGCCGAATCTCCTGCCCCTGTGGCGCAAGTGCGTCGGCCGGGAACGCGATCAGGCAGACTCGTCGTTCGCGGTCGCTTCGATCCAGTCGACTGCTTCGTCGGAGAGATAGAACCCCTCGGTTCCGGCTTCACCGATCCACCACGCGTCCGATGTCAATGACCCGCCTGCTGCCACGATCTTGCTCAAGACCTCTGTGGAGACGGCGTCGCCGTTGTGGGCAATCAGCCACGCCTGCGCGTCACCGTCCAGCAGCGGCCACCACTCGATGGTTTTCATCCGCTCAGACTGTCATCGATGGGCGCCGACCGTAAGGTGACAGCCGTCGAGCCATCGTCCCCGCGAGCTCGACCGCTACCGCGAGACGCCAGCGCATCGCGGAGCGTGAATCGCGTGGCGGCCCGGGTTGTCCGACGGGCCGTCAGGCGCAAGACGGGCCGGGAGCAAGCCGACAGTTCGTCAGGGCGTCGGATCTGATTCTCGGACTAGCGCTCAACCCCATGACCGCCGCGCGGTTCTGAATCCGGTGCAGAGCGGTACCGTTGGCGCCATGGCAGGTTGGACAGACTTCGCGGTCATCACGGGTGGCGCGTCTGCAGCGCTTGTGGGTCTTCTCTTCGTTGCCGTGTCGGTTCGCGCGGAGCACATCGCCCAGTCGAAGGTGCTGCGTGCTCGCCTCGCACAGATTCTGACCATCTTCGTAGGCGTACTGGCCGCAAGCATCGCGATAGCACTGCCGAACCCTGCCGGATGGATCCTCGGGGTAGAGCTGATCGCCGTCTCGCTACTCATGGCGGCATCCCTGATCGTGCTGGGCAGTCGTGCCGAGCGGGCGGCCACCGTCGCACCACTCGAGCGGATTCTGGAGAAGCTGAACCCGAACATCACGACCGCGGCACTGATACTCCTCGGCGGCACAGGGCTCCTGTTGGGGTTCACTGCTGGGCTGTTCCTGGTCGCAATCGCGGCTCTGGTCGCATTCATCGGCGGTGTCATCGGAGCCTGGCTCGTTCTGGTCCGACCCGCGGGGTGACCAACGAGGCCGGAAAAGCGGCGAGGCCGTGAGTGGGCTCTCGTCGCTCGGTGGCAGCGCTTGCGCTTTCCGGCCTACCCATATTCGCGCGCACTGGGAGGATCGGCGGTCCGAACCTGTCGGCGCTGAGATCGTGCAGTCTCGAGGGTCTCAACGAGGCCGCGAATGTCTCAACCCGCGTGAGAACTCACATTGGAGGGGATGACGGGAATCGAACCCGCGCTATCAGCTTGGGAAGCTGAAGTTCTGCCATTGAACTACATCCCCGCACGCCGTGAGGCGCGGAGCCAGCATAACAAAAGCTCCACGGCGCCGAGCCCGCGCGACGTACGTCGAGCGCTCGGCTGTCACAACACGTCGTCGGGCGCGCCGATCGCGACAGGGGAGCGGCCGACGACGACGGGGGAGCCGACGACAGGGGAGCGGCAGACGATGACAAGGGAGCGGCGGACGACGACGGAGGCAGCGGCATCCCACCCCAACGGATGCTCGCTAGGCTTGCGGCGTGCTGCTCTCAGACCGCGACATCCGCCTCGAGATCGACGCCCGACGCATCGGGCTCGAGCCGTGGGAACCCGAGATGGTCCAGCCGTCGAGTGTGGACGTGCGACTGGATCGCTACTTCCGGCTCTTCGACAACCACAAGTATCCGTTCATCGATCCGGCCGAGGACCAACCCGAGCTGACGCACCTGATCGAGACCACCCCGCTGGAGCGTTCATCCTGCACCCCGGCGAGTTCGTCCTCGGCAGCACGTTCGAGCTCATCACGCTCCCGGACGACATCGCGGCCCGGCTCGAGGGCAAGTCCTCGCTCGGCGGCTCGGACTGCTGACGCACTCCACCGCCGGATTCATCGACCCGGGATTCACCGGCCACGTGACCCTCGAGCTGTCGAACGTAGCGACCCTGCCGATCAAGCTGTGGCCGGGCATGAAGATCGGCCAGTTGTGCTTCTTCCGCCTGTCCTCGCCGACGGAGAACCCCTACGGCTCGGGCCCCTACGGCAATCGGTATCAGGGCCAACGGGGGCCGACGGCATCCCGCTCATTCCAGAATTTCCACCGCAGCGATGTGGGAAACAACGGATGCCGGGGCCGGCGGGCGCTGAGCACGCCAGCCGTCAGCGACGCCGGAGTGCGCGACCGAAGACGACGTGACCGTCTGCGCTCGCCGGTAGCGGCTAGATGCCCACCACGAGCGCGAGCGACGTATCCCGCACGCGATGACCTCGACTCCGGCCGCAAGCCGTGTGCGCACGGGCTGAGAGTCGCGCAGGGGGATCAGTGCGTCAGCCAGATCCGCCAGCCTCAGCATGGATCCGGGCTCTCGGCGTGCGTCGGTCGCCGTGACGATCCGGCCCGACGCGTTGACGACCGCGATCGACTCGTCGCCGGCCCGCAGCAGAGGCAGCAGCTCGTGCTCGAGCCGGTCCACGAGCACGTCGGTGCCGACGACGCCCAGCAGCCGGTCATCCACGACGACCGGGCTGGTGATGGTGACGGTGTAGTCGTCGTGCACACACGTAGTCCACGTACGGCCCGGTCACATGGCGGTTTCCGGTCTTGGCGGGCAGGCGCCACCACTCCAGCGCCGTGTAGTCGCGGAACTGATCGCTCGCTGGATCGTCCACCGTGGCAAGACGACGGATGCCGTCACCTCCGCCGAGCCACCAGGCAAGATGCCAGTGCGCATCGGAGAGAACTCCGGGGGCGGCCACGAAACCGGCCCCCGTGACGAGACCATCGGCGGCGAGCGCCGGAACGGCGAACGCCTCCACGAGCGGATCGAGCGTCGCGGGCGTTCGGAGCGTGATCCGCGGCGAGGTGCGCCTGCAGGAGATCGCGCCATTCGTCGATGGTCGTGAACAGCCGGTCGATGTTTCGGCGACGCGCTCCGCGATGTGCACCGGCGACACGCTCTCGCGGTCGTCCCAACGTCGGGGGATTCATCACGCTCCCTCCCGGGTTGAGGTCGGCGGACGCCTCGATCCGGACCTTCTCGTCCACCAGCCAGTC
>NZ_BAAAWH010000003.1 GCF_039534975.1 Microbacterium terregens | reverse complement strand
ATATGATGCGGCGCTGGAGCTTGGACGGCCAGCCCTCGGTGAGGCCGGTCGCGGAGTACTTCGCCTCCTTGTCCTTGCCGCTGGCCCGGCTCTGGTTCGCCGAGATCACCAGATAGCCGGCCGGGACGCCGATGAGCAGCACGATGATCAGCAGGGTGAGTGCCCTGCGGCGGATCGGTGGCGCCGGTCCTCGGCCGGGCCGGGTTCGCCCGTACGCCCGGCTGCTGGGAGAGGTCACCGGTCACAGGGACTCCTGGGTGGTGCGGCGGGCCTCCGCGTACCGCTCGTAGCGCTCGTAGCGTTCGACCCGGCGGCGCTTGGCGCGGCGGAAGCGGCGGGCGACCAGACGGGCGAGGTCGGCGGCGGCCGACCATGCCGGCCTCGGGGCCGAGCTGGGCGCGGACGATGTGGGCCTCGGGACGGTAGCCGCGGCCGGTGAGGTGGCGCTTGAAGGCGTCCCGCGCGGGCCCGATCAGCAGGTCGTCGGCGGCGGAGACGCCCCCGCCGATGACGAAGCACGACGGGTCGAGGGCGGCGGCGAGGTTGGCGATGCCGACGCCGAGCCACTGGCCGATGTCCTGGAGCAGTTCGATGCACATGGCGTCGCCCTCGCGGGCCAGCTCGGTGATCATCGGGCCGCTGATGTCGGCGATGTTCCCCTTGACGTGCTCGATGATCCCGTAGGCGACGGGCGAGTCGGCGGCGGCCAGCTCGCGTGCCTCGCGGACCAGCGCGTTGCCGGAGCTGTACTGCTCCCAGCAGCCGCGGTTGCCGCAGGGGCAGCGGTGTCCGCCGGGGACGACCTGCATGTGCCCGAACTCGCCGGCCACCCCGTACTTGCCGCGCTTGACCTGGCCGTCCTCCAGGATCGCGCCGCCGATGCCGGTGCCGAGGGTGATCATGACGAGGTGGTCCTCGCCGCGTCCGGCGCCGAAGCGCCACTCGGCCCAGGCGGCGGAGTTGCGTCGTTGTCGACCAGGACCGGGACGGCGAGCCGGCCGGCGAGGCGGTCGCGCAGCGGCTCGTTGCGCCAGGACAGGTGGGGGCGAACAGCACGCGGTTGCGGTCGGCGTCGACCCAGCCGCCGCGCCGATGCCGACCGCGTGCACGTCGTGCCGGTCGGACAGGTCCAGCACCAGTTCGACGATGGTGTCCTCGACGACCTTCGGGCTCTTGGACTTGTCCGGGGTCTCCGTGCGGAGCCGCTCCAGGTGTTGCCGTCGGCGTCGACGACGCCCGCATCACCTTGGTGCCGCCGATGTCGATGCCCACCGTCGGGACGCGGGGCGCCGTCAGGTGCGAGCGGCGCTCGCGGGTGCCGACGGTTCTCAGGACCGGGGCGCGGCGGGAGCCGATGGGGGCGGTGAAGTCGCGGTAGGTGCTCATCGTGTGCGATTGTGCCGCACCGGTGTGCTGAATGTGGTGCGGGGCAGGTGGGGGGTGGTGCGGATCATCGCCGGGTGCGGGCTCGCCGGCGCCGGTCGCGCGGTTCCCCGCGCCCCTGGGGCGCTGCGGTTCCCCGGCGTCGATCGCCGAGGTCGGTTTTCCTCCGTGAGCTGACGCCGGTCTGATTGTCCGGACATTGCGACGAAGGCGGCCCGCGCGGTCAGGACCGCACGAGGAGCTGGAACTCGAAGGAGTAGCGGTCGGGGCGGTAGGTGTGGTGCCGAACTCCACGGCGCGCCGGTGTCGTCGAAGGTGACGCGCTGCATGGTGAGCAGCGGGGCGCCGGTCCGCTCGCCCAGCCGCTCGGCCTCGGCGGCGGTGGCGGCCCGGGCGCCGATGGTCTGGCGGGCGCTGTGCAGGGTGATGCCGGCGGCCCGCATGAGCCGGTACAGGCCGGTGGCCTCGAGTTGTCCGGTGTCCAGGTCGAGCAGCCCCGGCGGCAGGTAGTTGCACAGGTACGGCCATCGGCTCCCGTGGGCGAGCCGCAGCCGTTCGATCCGGTGCACCTCGCTGTCCTCGGCCACGGCGAGCGCCGCGGCGACGTCGGCGGTCGCGGCGACGCGGTGTTGACCAGCACCCGGGTGGCCGGGCGCTGACCGGCCGACTCCCAGGTCGTCGTAGAGGCTGCTGAGTTCCAGCGGGCGCTTGACTGGCTGTGCACCACCTGGGTGCCGACCCCCGCGGCGGCGGACGAGCAGGCCCTTGTCGACGAGCGACTGGATGGCCTGGCGGACGGTCGGCCGGGACAGACCGAGCCGCGCGGCGAGCTCGATCTCGTTGCCCAGCAGGGTGCCGGGCGTCAGCACGCCGCGCTCGATCGCGGACTCCAGCTGCTGGGACAGCTGGAAGTACAACGGCACGGGGGAGCGCGGTCGACGCTCAGCTCCAGTTGTACGGTCGGGTCCACTTCTGGTTTCGGCACGGGCCGAGCGTAGCCGCGTGCGCTGTTGACGGGAAGTCGTGTAGTTCGGTTGTCCGGACATACGGATTGACAGGGGCCGGTGCGGGGCCCACCTTGATTCATGCGCATCGGGGTCATCGGTACGGGCCGTATCGGCACCATCCACGCCCACACATCAGCAGGCACCGCGACGTCGGCTCCCTGATCCCACGGACGTGGATCCGGCCCGGGCCCAGGCCCTCGCCCACCGTCTCGGCGAGACGGCGGCACCCGGGGTGGACGAGATCTACACCTGGGGGTGGACGCCGTGGTGATCACGGCGGCCACCTCCGCCCACGCCGACCTGATCGGCCGGGCGGCGCGCGCGGGACTGCCGGTGTTCTGCGAGAAGCCCGTCGCCCTGGACCTCGCGGGGACGTTACAGGCGATCACGGAGGTCGAGACCGCCGGGACGGTGCTGCAGATGGGCTTCCAGCGGCGGTTCGACGCCGGTTACACGGGCGCGCGTGAGGCGGTGCGCTCGGGCAGGCTCGGACGGCTGCACACGGTGCGGGCGATGACCAGTGACGCGGAGCCGCCGCCGGCCGGGTACCTGGCGCAGTCCGGCGGTCTGTACCGGGACACCCTGATCCACGACTTCGACATGCTGCGCTGGGTGACCGCCGGGAGGTCGCCGACGTCTACGCCTGCGGTTCCGACGCCGGGCCCGCGATGTTCCGGGACGCCGGCGACGTCGACACGGGTGCGGCGCTGCTCACCCTGGACGACGGCACGCTCGCCACGGTCACCGCGACCCGGATGCACGGCGCCGGCTACGACGTGCGGATGGAGCTCGCCGTGAGCGGACCAGATCGCGGTCGGCCTGGACGACCGTACGCCGATCGCGTCCACGGAACCGACCGGACCGCCGGCCGCGGACAAGCCGTGGACGGGGTTTTCCTGGAGCGGTTCGGGGCCGCGTACGAGGCGGAGCTGATCGCGTTCGTCGAGGTGGTGCGGGGCGAGCGGGCCAATCCCTGCGACGGGCGTGAGGCCCTCCGGGCGCTGCTGATCGCGGAGGCCTGCGAGAAGTCCCGGCGGGAGCGCAGACCGGTCCGTCCGTCGGAGCTGCTGAGCGGGTCCCAGGAGGCGGCGCTGACGCTGACGCGCCGACGCCGGCTCGGGGGGCCCGGACCGGCAGGACCGTCCCCTGGGCGACCGCGCACGGGGTCTCCGTGCCGTCCTCGGCGAGGATCGGGGTGACGGCGGGTCACGGTGTGTCGGTCTCCTCCATGAGACCGGCGTCGTGGGCCAGCAGGGCGATCTGCACCCGGTTGTCGAGGTCGAGCTTGGCCAGGATCCGGGAGACGTGGGCCTTGACGGTGGCGACGCTCAGGTAGAGCTCCGCGGCGATGTCGGCGTTGGCCAGGCCGCGGCCGACGGCGACGGCGACCTCGCGTTCACGGTCGCCGAGGCGGGCGACGCGCTCCCGCGCGTGCCTGCGCCGGGTGTCGCCGCCGGCTCCGGCCGCGTGCGCCATCAGCTGCCGGGTGACCGCGGGCGACAGCACCGGTTCGCCGGCCGCGACCCGGCGGACGGCGGCGACGATCTCGGCGGGCGGGGTGTCCTTGAGGACGAACCCGGCGGCCCCCGCGCGCAGCGCGCGCAGCCCTGCTCGTCCGCGTGGAAGGTGGTGAGCACCACGACCTGCGGGGCGTCCTCGCGGCGGCGCAGCGACTCGTCGCGGTGAGACCGTCCACGGCCGGCATCCGGATGTCCATCAGGACGACGTCCGGGCGGGTGCGGTCCACGAGCGCCCCCACCTCGCGCCGCCGTCGGCCGCCTCCCCGACATCTCGATGTCGTCCGGCGCCGCCCAGCATGAGGGACAGCCCGGCTCGCACCAGCGGTCGTCGTCGACGAGGAGCAGTCTGATCGCGGTCATGGGCGGTACGTAATCACGTCGGCGCGGGACGGGGACACGGGGCCGCCCGGCCGGCCAGGGGCCGGCCAGCGGAGCGGGTTCAGCCCCACGGCAGCCGCGCCCGTACCGCGAACCCTCCGTCGGGGCCGGGCCCGTGATCCAGGGTGCCGCCCGTGAGGAGGGCCCGTTTCGGCGAGGCCGATCAGGCCCTGACCGGCACCGGGGACGTGCGGTACGTCCCCCTCGGGCGCCGGATTGCGCACCGTCACGGTGAGTCCTCTCCCCCGGCCCGCCGGTGACCGTCACGGTGACCTCCGTGCCGGGGGCGTGCTTGCGGGCGTTGGTCAATGCCTCCTGGGCGATCCGGTAGGCGGTGCGGCCGACGGAGGCGGGCACGGCGGCCGGGTCGGTGACCCGCTGCTCCAGCGTGACCCTCATAGCCGGCCTCCCGGGACTCGGCGGCCAGTGCGGCGAGCGCGGCGAGCGTCGGCTGCGGCCGGCCCGTGTCCTCGGACTCGCCGGCCCGCAGCACGCCGATGATCTCCCGCAGGTCCTGGAGCGCCTCGTGGGCGCTCTCCCGGATCACACCGGCCGCCCGGGCGACCTCCTCGCGCGGTGCGTCGGGCCGGAACTCCAGCGCGCCCCGCGTGCACGCTGAGCAGCGTGAGCCGGTGCGCGAGCACGTCGTGCATCTCCCGGGCGATGGCCTCCCGGGCGAGGCGCTGCGCCTGCTCGGGCCCGCAGCCGCGCCTCCGTCTCGCGGCGCGCCGGGCGCGGTCCCTGAGGATCAGCACGAGCTGCCGCTTGGAGCGGACGAACATGCCCCAGCCGACGATGGCGCCGGTGAGCACCACGAGGAGGACGACCGAGGCGAGGAACGGCAAGTCGGGATCGGGGCGCCACCAGAAGTAGAGCGGGACGAGCGCCGTCTGGACCCCGGCCACCCAGGCCACGTAGCGGAAGGGCCGGTGCACGGCGAGCGTGAACAGGGCGATCACGGCCACCCCGCCGGAGGTCTCGGAGACGAAGCTCACGGGGACCATCACGGCGGCCAGCCCGAGCGGCCACCGCCGCCGCAGCCAGACCGCGCCGCAGGACAGCGCGCCGATCAGCTGGTCGCGCGACCAGTGCCGGGGAGAGGGTGGGGCCTGTTGCTGAGCGTCTCCGCGCCGAGCAGACCCATCAGGACGGCCAGTAGGAAGCAGGCGAAGTCGACGATCCAGTCCCGCGCGGTACGCCGGGGCCGCGGCCGGAGCGGCTCGCGTCGGGGTCGAGTTCGTGGAGGAGGGCGGACGGGAAGAACCATCGGCGCCCCGCGAACCCGGGGCGGTCTGCGCCGCCTTGTCACCAGTCACGGTCGGCCCAATCTACGCACGCCGGCCGGGCGCGCGGTGCCGCGCGGGACGGATCCGCTACCGAAGTCGCGGCGGCGCAGACTTCCGTCGCCGTCGCGGCCGCCGTGCGCCGCACCGTCCTCCGGCGGACCGGCTCCCACCCCGCGGCCGATGCGGAGGGAGTGGCCGCGGGACGAGGGTCGTCGGCATGAAGCAGACGCTGGAGGTCCTGGGGTTCCTCGCACTGGTGCAGGGCGTGGCCGGCCTGGTGACCGAGTTCACCGACTGGAACTGGGGGCTCGTGCACCGGTGGGGGTTCCTCGACGGTCGCGAGAT
>NZ_BAAAWH010000002.1 GCF_039534975.1 Microbacterium terregens | reverse complement strand
AGGGACAGCATCTGCAGGATGACCGAGGCCAGGCTCGTGCGCAGGATCTCAGGCTCGGTGAATTCGGGCCGCTTGTCGAAATCCTCCTCGGAGTACAGGCGGATCGCGATCCCCGCCGCCGTCCGACCCGCTCGTCCTGCCCGCTGCTGCGCCGACGCCTGCGAGATCGCCTCGATCGGCAGCTGCTGGATCTTCGTGCGGTTGCTGTAGCGCGAAATGCGCGCGGTCCCGGTGTCGATCACGTACTTGATGCCCGGCACCGTCAGGCTGGTCTCGGCGACGTTCGTCGCCAGGATCACCCGACGCCGCACGCCCGCGACCTTCGAACGCTCAAAGACGCGATGCTGTTCGGCGGCGCTCAGGCGGCCGTACAGCGGCAGCACCTCGACCGGGCCGCGTCCTTCGCGTACATGCCCGAGACGGCATCCATCGCGTCCCGGATCTCGGCCTCACCCGGCAGGAACACCAGCACGTCGCCGGGGGCCTCGCGGTCCAGTTCGCGCAGGGCGGCGGTGATCCCGTCGACCTCGTCCCCGGTGCCCGACGCGTCCGGTCTGCGTTTCGTCTCGCCCTCGGCGCGCGCAGCCAGCTCGGCATCGGGGCACCGGTAGCGGATCTCGACGGGGTACGTCCGGCCGGAGACCTCGATGATGGGCGCGGGGTTGCCCGCGGCATCCGCGAAGTGCTTCGCGAAGCTCTCCGGATCGATGGTCGCGCTCGTGACGATGACCCGCAGATCGGGGCGCTTCGGAAGCACCTCCGTCAGGTACCCGAGCAGGAAGTCCACGTTCAGGGAGCGCTCGTGGGCCTCGTCCACGATGATCGTGTCGTAGCGGCGCAGCAGCCGGTCGCGGTGGATCTCGTTGAGCAGGATGCCATCGGTCATCAGCGTGACGCGCGTGTCCTCCTGCACCTTGTCGGTGAAGCGGACCTTGTAGCCGACGGTGGTGCCGAGCGGCACCTCGAGCTCCTCCGCGATGCGCTCTGCGATGGTGCGGGCGGCGATCCGGCGGGGCTGGGTGTGCGCGATGCGCGTGCGGCCCAGCTCGAGGCAGATCTTCGGCAGCTGGGTGGTCTTGCCCGAGCCGGTCGCCCCCGCCACGATCACGACCTGCGAATCGCGGATGGCGCGTGCGATCTCGTCCCGCGCGCCGCTGACGGGCAGCTCCGGCGGGTAGAAGATGACGGGTTCGGGCGCGCGCATAGCCTTCGATCGTACCGGCGCGGATCGAAGCTCCTAGGCTGGAGGCATGACGATTCCCACGGTTCAGCTCAACGACGGCTTCGACATCCCCAGCTCGGCTACGGCGTGTTCAAGGTTCCGCCGGCCGACACGGAGCGCGCTGTCGCCGAGGCGCTCGAGGTCGGTTACCGTCACATCGACACCGCGGCGATCTACGGAAACGAAGAGGGCGTGGGGGCGGCCATCCAGAAGAGCGGCATCCCCCGCCACGAACTGTTCGTCACGACCAAGCTGTGGAACGACCGGCACGACGGCGACGAGCCGGCGGCGGCGATCCGCGAGAGCCTCGACAAGCTCCGTCTCGAGCGCGTCGACCTCTACCTGATCCACTGGCCGACCCCGGCCAAGGACAACTACCTGCATGCGTGGAGAAGCTGATCGAACTGCGCTCGGCCGGCCTCGCGCGCAGCATCGGCGTCTCGAACTTCCTGGTGCCGCACCTCGAGCGCATCGTGGGCGCGACCGGCGTCACCCCTGCGGTCGACCAGATCGAACTGCACCCCGCCCACCAGCAGCGCAACGTGACCGACTGGGCCGCGGCGAACGGTGTGCGGATCGAGGCGTGGGGCCCGCTCGGGCAGGGCAAGTACGACCTGTTCGGCATCCCGGCTGTCAAGGACGCGGCATCCGCTCACCGCAAGACACCCGCCCAGGTGGTGCTGCGCTGGCACATCCAGAAGGGCAACATCGTCTTTCCCAAGTCGGTGCGTCGTGAGCGGCTCCAGGAGAACCTGGACGTGTTCGACTTCGAGCTCTCGGACGCCCAGATCCGTGCGATCGACGACATCGATCCTGGCGACGGTTCCGGCCGGGTCAGCGCGCACCCCGACGAGGTCGAGTGACCGCGTCGGCGCGCGCGAGCACCCTGCGGTAGCACCCCACGCCGAGAGCCTTCCGTCGTAACGTGAGGAGGGTGAATCCGCGTCTGCAGCACTCCGCCAGCCCCTACCTGAGGGCTCACGCGGGCAACCCCGTCGCCTGGTACGCCTGGGGCGACGAGGCCTTCGCGGAAGCGCGGCGGCGGGACGTGCCCGTCCTGGTCTCGATCGGCTACTCGACCTGCCACTGGTGCCATGTGATGGCGCGGGAGTCGTTCTCCGACGACGAGACCGCGGCCGCGGTCAACGCGGACTTCGTGGCGGTGAAGGTCGACCGCGAGGAGCATCCCGAGGTCGACGCCGCGTATATGTCCGCGGCCGCCGCGTTCACGCCGCACCTGGGCTGGCCGTTGACGGTGTTCGTGACCCCGAACGGTCGCCCGTTCTACGCCGGGACGTACTTTCCCCCCGAACCGCGGTCGGGCATGCCGTCGTTCCGTCAGGTGCTGGCCGCGGTCCGCGAGGCCTGGATCGAGCGTCGTGGCGAGGTCGACGGCACCGCCGACGCGGTGACGCAGGCGCTCGCCGAGGCGCGCAGCAGCGCGTCGACGGGCGGACAGATCCCCTCCGTCGAAGACCTGGCTGCGGCCGCCGCCGCGGTCGCAGCACGCGAGGACCGCGAGTACGGCGGTTTCGGAGACGGCGATCCCGCGACCCCGAAGTTTCCGATCGCGACCGCGCTGCGGTTCCTGCAGACTCCCGTCGTCCGGATCGCCGACCCCGCGGCATCCGCCGTCGCGGAGCGGGCACTGACCGCGATGGCGTCCTCGCCCCTGCGCGACCCCGTCGAGGGAGGCTTCTTCCGCTACGCCACCCGGCGCGACTGGACGGTCCCGCACTACGAGCGGATGCTGACCGACAACGCGCAGCTGCTGGAGGTCGCCGTCGACGCGGACGACGAGCGCACCGCGCGCGGCATCGCGGGATTCCTCACCGATGTCCTGCAGCAGCCCGCGGGCGGGTTCGGCGCCGCGCAGGACTCGGAGTCCTGGATCGACGGCGTGCGCAGCGAGGGCGGGTACTACCTGCGGGATGCCGCGTCCCGCGCGGGCATCGATCCGCCCGCCGTCGACGGCAAGGTCGTGACCGGGTGGAACGGGCTCGCCATCGCGGCCCTGGCCCGAGCCGGGGCGCGCCTGGACGAACCGGCGTGGATCGAGTCGGCGCGCTGGGCGGCGGACGCCGTGATCGGTGCGAACATCGACGCGGCCGGGCGACTCGTCCGCGCGGCGCTGGATGAGATCCCCTCCCGGGCCGCGGCGACCCTCGCCGACTACGGCCAGTTCGCCGCGGGACTGGTGGCCCTGGGCGCGGCCACGGGCGAGGTCGTCTACGCCGTGCGGGCCCGCGAGCTCGTCACCGCGTGCGTTGCCGAGGACGGCACGGTGCGGGCCCCGGGTGGCGGCGACCCTGTGCTGGCCGCGCAGGGCATCTCCAGCCCGGATGCCGCCTCCGACGGGGACGAGCCGTCCGGTCACGCCGCGCTGGCCGACGCCGCGCTGTCGCTGTGGCAGCTCGGGGCGAGCGAGGACCTCCGCCACCTCGCCACGGGCGTCGTCGCTGCGCACGCGGCCGGCGCGCTGGCCCAGCCGATCGCGCACGGCGCGCTGCTCCGCGTCGCCGCACGGCTGGCGCGGGCTCCCCGACAGGTGGTCGTCGTCGGGGATGACCCGGCATCCGCGTTGCTTCGAGCCGCCCGCCGCATCCCTGCGGAGGTCCTGGCGATCGTGACCGCGGCGCAGTCCGCGCAGTGGGCGACGGCGGGCTTCGCGCTGTTCGAGGGCAAGGCGCCGCTCGGCGGCCGGACGACGGCGTACGACTGCCGGGACTTCACCTGCCGTCTGCCGGTCACCGATCCGGCGGAACTCGAGTCCTGACCCGCCGCAGCCCTCTTCCGCTCCGCTGTCGCAACACGCCGCGCGGGGGCGCAGGTTGAGACGGGGGAGCGGATCTTGCGCCGCAGCCCCCGTTCGTTCCGCTGTCGCAACACGCCGCGCGGGCGCGCAGGTTGCGACGGGGGAGCCGACCGCGGGATCCGCGGCCGACCACGCGATCCGCGGCAGACCGCGCGGGGCCGGGGCTCTACACCCAGCCTGGCAGCCAGTTGTGGGCGCGCCAGAAGTCGTAGGGCACCGGCATCCCGGTGACGATCGGATACCAGAACGCCGACAGCACCGTCGCGACCAGCAGGAAGACCAGCACCATCCGTTGCCCGCTCAGCCGCCGATACAGGTCGGTGTGGTGGGCGCCGGCGACGTCCCGCAGGGCGAAGGTGAGCGCCAGCAGCACGAAGGGGAGCATCGCGATCGTATAGAACTGGAACATCGTGCGCTCGGGATACAGCAGCCACGGCACGTAGGTGACCCCGATGCCGGTGAACACGACCGCATAGCGCCAGTCGCGCGTCCGCACGAAACGGTACACGAGGTAGATCACCGCCGCGATGCCGGCGAACCAGATCAGCGGGTTCGGCATGCTGTAGATGTTCTCGATGCACCCGTTCGCGGAAAAGACAGCCGGCCTCACCGTAGGGCGTCGTCTCTGCGTACATCGACGTGGGGCGCAGCAGAAGGGGCCACTGCCACGCCGGGCTGGCATAGGCGTGCGCCGAACTGAGTCCGACGTGGAAGTCGTAGATCGCCCGGTGGTACAGCCAGAGGCTGTGGAAGGCGGACGGCACCCACGACCAGACGCCCGTCGCCGGCGCGAGCTCCGCGCTGTGACGATCCCACCCACCATCGGTGGCCAGCCAGCCGATCCATGAGGCCAGGTAGACGACCACGGCGATCGGCACGAAGAGCACGAAGGTCACTGGTCCCTGCCGGAACGCGGCATCCGTCGGCCAGAATCCCACGCCGGCGCGGCGTCGCGCGAGCGCGTCAGTGACCACGAGGTAGATGCCGAGTCCGGCCACCACGTACACGCCGGACCACTTCACGCCCGTCGCGGCACCGGCCGCGGCGCCTGCGGCCATCACCCACGGACGACTCCAGAGCACCGGTCCCCAGGCCGGACGCTCTCCGTCCGCCGACCGGGTCGCGACCAGCGCGGCCAGCCGCACCGCGTGCTCCCGCCGATCGAGCAGCACGAACCAGAACGCCAGCAGCACGAAGAACGTCAGGAAGATGTCCAGCAGCGCGATCCGGCTCAGCACGATCGCCAGGCCGTCGATCGCCATCAGGAACGAGGCGACCGTCGCGAATGCCACCGACCCGGTCAGGGCCTTTGCGACGAGGTAGAGCACGAGCACCGTCGCGGTGCCGAACAGTGCCGTCGTGATGCGCCAGCCGAACGACGAGTCGGGGCCGAAGATCGCCATGCCGACGCCGATCAGGAACTTCCCCAGCGGCGGGTGCACGACGAAGCTGCCCGCCGAGGTGAAGCCCTCGGTATCGCCGGCCAGGAAGGCCGCATTGGCGCCGTCGGGCCACTTCGCCGCGTAGCCGAGGATCCACTGCGCCCACGCGTCCTTGACGTAATACGTCTCATCGAAGACGAGCGCGTGCGGGCGACCCAGGTCCCACAGCCGAAGGATGCCGGCAAGCACTGTCACGAGCAGCGGAGCAAGCCATGCCCAGCGCCGGGCCAGGCGCGGATCCGCGGCGGTGCGGCTCGTCCACCGATCGTAGAAGGACGGCCGCATCCGGGGGAGGAGAGGAGCGGTCGCCGTCACAGCCACCAGCCTAAGGTGGGAGCGTGATCATCCTGGCCGCGACCCCGATCGGAAACCTCGGCGACGCGTCACGTCGCCTGGTGGAGGCCCTGGAGTCGGCGACCGTGATCGCGGCCGAGGACACCCGCACCACGCAGAGACTGCTGGCCGGCCTCGGAGTGGTCAACCGCCCGCGCCTGATCGCCCTGCACGACCACAACGAGAAGGAGCGTGCCGGCGAACTGGTCGCCCTCGCCCGTGAGCAGGACATCCTGGTTCTGAGCGATGCGGGGATGCCGACCGTGAGCGATCCGGGCTACGGGCTGGTGGCCGCCGCCGCCGCGGCCGGCGTCGCGGTCAGCGTGATCCCCGGCCGAGCGCGGTGCTGGCCGCGCTCGGCCCCGGGGATCACGCTGACCGCGACGCCGGCCGCGGCGGCGGCGGCCACCAGCCGTAGCCCGGATCGCTCACGGTCGGCATCCCCGCATCGCTCAGAACCAGGATGTCCTGCTCACGGGCGAGGGCGACCAGTTCGCCGGCACGCTCCTTCTCGTTGTGGTCGTGCAGGGCGATCAGGCGCGGGCGGTTGACCACTCCGAGGCCGGCCAGCAGTCTCTGCGTGGTGCGGGTGTCCTCGGCCGCGATCACGGTCGCCGACTCCAGGGCCTCCACCAGGCGACGTGACGCGTCGCCGAGGTTTCCGATCGGGGTCGCGGCCAGGATGATCACGCTCCCACCTTAGGCTGGTGGCTGTGACGGCGACCGCTCCTCTCCTCCCCCGGATGCGGCCGTCCTTCTACGATCGGTGGACGAGCCGCACCGCCGCGGATCCGCGCCTGGCCCGGCGCTGGGCATGGCTTGCTCCGCTGCTCGTGACAGTGCTTGCCGGCATCCTTCGGCTGTGGGACCTGGGTCGCCCGCACGCGCTCGTCTTCGATGAGACGTATTACGTCAAGGACGCGTGGGCGCAGTGGATCCTCGGCTACGCGGCGAAGTGGCCCGACGGCGCCAATGCGGCCTTCCTGGCCGGCGATACCGAGGGCTTCACCTCGGCGGGCAGCTTCGTCGTGCACCCGCCGCTGGGGAAGTTCCTGATCGGCGTCGGCATGGCGATCTTCGGCCCCGACTCGTCGTTCGGCTGGCGCATCACGACGGCACTGTTCGGCACCGCGACGGTGCTCGTGCTCTACCTCGTCGCAAAGGCCCTGACCGGGTCGGTGGCATTCGCGACGGTCGCCTCGTTCCTGATGGCGATCGACGGCCTGGCGATCGTGCTGAGCCGGATCGCGCTGCTGGACATCTTCCTGACCGTTCTTCGTGCTGCTGGCGTTCTGGTTCGTGCTGCTCGATCGGCGGGAGCACGCGGTGCGGCTGGCCGCGCTGGTCGCGACCCGGTCGGCGGACGGAGAGCGTCCGGCCTGGGGACCGGTGCTCTGGAGTCGTCCGTGGGTGATGGCCGCAGGCGCCGCGGCCGGTGCCGCGACGGGCGTGAAGTGGTCCGGCGTGTACGTGGTGGCCGGACTCGGCATCTACCTCGTGGTCACTGACGCGCTCGCGCGACGCCGCGCCGGCGTGGGATTCTGGCCGACGGATGCCGCGTTCCGGCAGGGACCAGTGACCTTCGTGCTCTTCGTGCCGATCGCCGTGGTCGTCTACCTGGCCTCATGGATCGGCTGGCTGGCCACCGATGGTGGGTGGGATCGTCACAGCGCGGAGCTCGCGCCGGCGACGGGCGTCTGGTCGTGGGTGCCGTCCGCCTTCCACAGCCTCTGGCTGTACCACCGGGCGATCTACGACTTCCACGTCGGACTCAGTTCGGCGCACGCCTATGCCAGCCGGCGTGGCAGTGGCCCCTTCTGCTGCGCCCCACGTCGATGTACGCAGAGACGACGCCCTACGGTGAGGCCGGCTGTCTTTCCGCGAACGGGTGCATCGAGAACATCTACAGCATGCCGAACCCGCTGATCTGGTTCGCCGGCATCGCGGCGGTGATCTACCTCGTGTACCGGTTCGTGCGGACGCGCGACTGGCGCTATGCGGTCGTGTTCACCGGCATCGGGGTCACCTACGTGCCGTGGCTGCTGTATCCGAGCGCACGATGTTCCAGTTCTATACGATCGCGATGCTCCCCTTCGTGCTGCTGGCGCTCACCTTCGCCCTGCGGGACGTCGCCGGCGCCACCACACCGACCTGTATCGGCGGCTGAGCGGGCAACGGATGGTGCTGGTCTTCCTGCTGGTCGCGACGGTGCTGTCGGCGTTCTGGTATCCGATCGTCACCGGGATGCCGGTGCCCTACGACTTCTGGCGCGCCCACAACTGGCTGCCAGGCTGGGTGTAGAGCCCGGCCCCGCGCGGTCTGCCGCGGATCGCGTGGTCGGCCGCGGATCCCGCGGTCGGCTCCCCCGTCGCAACCTGCGCGCCCGCGCGGCGTGTTGCGACAGCGGAACGAACGGGGGCTGCGGCGCAAGATCCGCTCCCCCGTCTCAACCTGCGCCCCCGCGCGGCGTGTTGCGACAGCGGAGCGGAAGAGGGCTGCGGCGGGTCAGGACTCGAGTTCCGCCGGATCGGTGACCGGCAGACGGCAGGTGAAGTCCCGGCAGTCGTACGCCGTCGTCCGGCCGCCGAGCGGCGCCTTGCCCTCGAACAGCGCGAAGCCCGCCGTCGCCCACTGCGCGGACTGCGCCGCGGTCACGATCGCCAGGACCTCCGCAGGGATGCGGCGGGCGGCTCGAAGCAACGCGGATGCCGGGTCATCCCCGACGACGACCACCTGTCGGGGAGCCCGCGCCAGCCGTGCGGCGACGCGGAGCAGCGCGCCCGTGCGCGATCGGCTGGGCCAGCGCGCCGGCCGCGTGCGCAGCGACGACGCCCGTGGCGAGGTGGCGGAGGTCCTCGCTCGCCCCGAGCTGCCACAGCGACAGCGCGGCGTCGGCCAGCGCGGCGTGACCGGACGGCTCGTCCCCGTCGGAGGCGGCATCCGGGCTGGAGATGCCCTGCGCGGCCAGCACAGGGTCGCCGCCACCCGGGGCCGCACCGTGCCGTCCTCGGCAACGCACGCGGTGACGAGCTCGCGGGCCCGCACGGCGTAGACGACCTCGCCCGTGGCCGCGCCCAGGGCCACCAGTCCCGCGGCGAACTGGCCGTAGTCGGCGAGGGTCGCCGCGGCCCGGGAGGGGATCTCATCCAGCGCCGCGCGGACGAGTCGCCCGGCCGCGTCGATGTTCGCACCGATCACGGCGTCCGCCGCCCAGCGCGCCGACTCGATCCACGCCGGTTCGTCCAGGCGCGCCCGGCTCGGGCCAGGGCCGCGATGGCGAGCCCGTTCCACCCGGTCACGACCTTGCCGTCGACGGCGGGCGGATCGATGCCCGCGCGGGACGCGGCATCCCGCAGGTAGTACCCGCCCTCGCTGCGCACGCCGTCGATCCAGGACTCCGAGTCCTGCGCGGCGCCGAACCCGCCCGCGGGCTGCTGCAGGACATCGGTGAGGAATCCCGCGATGCCGCGCGCGGTGCGCTCGTCGTCCGCGTCGACGGCGACCTCCAGCAGCTGCGCGTTGTCGGTCAGCATCCGCTCGTAGTGCGGGACCGTCCAGTCGCGCCGGGTGGCGTAGCGGAAGAAGCCTCCCTCGACGGGGTCGCGCAGGGGCGAGGACGCCATCGCGGTCAGTGCCCGCTCCGCGACGGCGGATGCCGCGGGGTCGGCGATCCGGACGACGGGAGTCTGCAGGAACCGCAGCGCGGTCGCGATCGGAAACTTCGGGGTCGCGGGATCGCCGTCTCCGAAACCGCCGTACTCGCGGTCTCGCGTGCTGCGACCGCGGCGGCGGCCGCAGCCAGGTCTTCGACGGAGGGGATCTGTCCGCCCGTCGACGCGCTGCTGCGCGCCTCGGCGAGCGCCTGCGTCACCGCGTCGGCGGTGCCGTCGACCTCGCCACGACGCTCGATCCAGGCCTCGCGGACCGCGGCCAGCACCTGACGGAACGACGGCATGCCCGACCGCGGTTCGGGGGGAAAGTACGTCCCGGCGTAGAACGGGCGACCGTTCGGGGTCACGAACACCGTCAACGGCCAGCCCAGGTGCGGCCGTGAACGCGGCGGCCGCGGACATATACGCGGCGTCGACCTCGGGATGCTCCTCGCGGTCGACCTTCACCGCCACGAAGTCCGCGTTGACCGCGGCCGCGGTCTCGTCGTCGGAGAACGACTCCCGCGCCATCACATGGCACCAGTGGCAGGTCGAGTAGCCGATCGAGACCAGGACGGGCACGTCCCGCCGCCGCGCTTCCGCGAAGGCCTCGTCGCCCCAGGCGTACCAGGCGACGGGGTTGCCCGCGTGAGCCCTCAGGTAGGGGCTGGCGGAGTGCTGCAGACGCGGATTCACCCTCCTCACGTTACGACGGAAGGCTCTCGGCGTGGGGTGCTACCGCAGGGTGCTCGCGCGCGCCGACGCGGTCACTCGACCTCGTCGGGGTGCGCGCTGACCCGGCCGGAACCGTCGCCAGGATCGATGTCGTCGATCGCACGGATCTGGGCGTCCGAGAGCTCGAAGTCGAACACGTCCAGGTTCTCCTGGAGCCGCTCACGACGCACCGACTTGGGAAAGACGATGTTGCCCTTCTGGATGTGCCAGCGCAGCACCACCTGGGCGGGTGTCTTGCGGTGAGCGGATGCCGCGTCCTTGACAGCCGGGATGCCGAACAGGTCGTACTTGCCCTGCCCGAGCGGGCCCCACGCCTCGATCCGCACACCGTTCGCCGCGGCCCAGTCGGTCACGTTGCGCTGCTGGTGGGCGGGGTGCAGTTCGATCTGGTCGACCGCAGGGGTGACGCCGGTCGCGCCCACGATGCGCTCGAGGTGCGGCACCAGGAAGTTCGAGACGCCGATGCTGCGCGCGAGGCCGGCCGAGCGCAGTTCGATCAGCTTCTCCCACGCATGCAGGTAGTTGTCCTGGCCGGGGTCGGCCAGTGGATCAGGTAGAGGTCGACGCGCTCGAGACGGAGCTTGTCGAGGCTCTCGCGGATCGCCGCCGCCGGCTCGTCGCCGTCGTGCCGGTCGTTCCACAGCTTGGTCGTGACGAACAGTTCGTGGCGGGGGATGCCGCTCTTCTGGATGGCCGCCCCCACGCCCTCTTCGTTTCCGTAGATCGCCGCGGTGTCGATGTGACGGTAACCGACCTCGAGCGCCTCGGCGACAGCGCGCTCCGTGTCGGCCGGCGGAACCTTGAACACGCCGTAGCCGAGCTGGGGGATGTCGAAGCCGTCGTTGAGCTGAACCGTGGGAATCGTCATGCCTCCAGCCTAGGAGCTTCGATCCGCGCCGGTACGATCGAAGGCTATGCGCGCGCCCGAACCCGTCATCTTCTACCCGCCGGAGCTGCCCGTCAGCGGCGCGCGGGACGAGATCGCACGCGCCATCCGCGATTCGCAGGTCGTGATCGTGGCGGGGGCGACCGGCTCGGGCAAGACCACCCAGCTGCCGAAGATCTGCCTCGAGCTGGGCCGCACGCGCATCGCGCACACCCAGCCCCGCCGGATCGCCGCCCGCACCATCGCAGAGCGCATCGCGGAGGAGCTCGAGGTGCCGCTCGGCACCACCGTCGGCTACAAGGTCCGCTTCACCGACAAGGTGCAGGAGGACACGCGCGTCACGCTGATGACCGATGGCATCCTGCTCAACGAGATCCACCGCGACCGGCTGCTGCGCCGCTACGACACGATCATCGTGGACGAGGCCCACGAGCGCTCCCTGAACGTGGACTTCCTGCTCGGGTACCTGACGGAGGTGCTTCCGAAGCGCCCCGATCTGCGGGTCATCGTCACGAGCGCGACCATCGATCCGGAGAGCTTCGCGAAGCACTTCGCGGATGCCGCGGGCAACCCCGCGCCCATCATCGAGGTCTCCGGCCGGACGTACCCCGTCGAGATCCGCTACCGGTGCCCCGATGCCGAGCTGGCTGCGCGCGCCGAGGGCGAGACGAAACGCAGACCGGACGCGTCGGGCACCGGGGACGAGGTCGACGGGATCACCGCCGCCCTGCGCGAACTGGACCGCGAGGCCCCCGGCGACGTGCTGGTGTTCCTGCCGGGTGAGGCCGAGATCCGGGACGCGATGGATGCCGTCTCGGGCATGTACGCGAAGGACGCGGCCCCGGTCGAGGTGCTGCCGCTGTACGGCCGCCTGAGCGCCGCCGAACAGCATCGCGTCTTTGAGCGTTCGAAGGTCGCGGGCGTGCGGCGTCGGGTGATCCTGGCGACGAACGTCGCCGAGACCAGCCTGACGGTGCCGGGCATCAAGTACGTGATCGACACCGGGACCGCGCGCATTTCGCGCTACAGCAACCGCACGAAGATCCAGCAGCTGCCGATCGAGGCGATCTCGCAGGCGTCGGCGCAGCAGCGGGCAGGACGAGCGGGTCGGACGGCGGCGGGGATCGCGATCCGCCTGTACTCCGAGGAGGATTTCGACAAGCGGCCCGAATTCACCGAGCCTGAGATCCTGCGCACGAGCCTGGCCTCGGTCATCCTGCAGATGCTGTCCCTCGGGTTCG